>CADAEZ010000102.1 GCA_902787145.1 uncultured Ruminococcus sp. | reverse complement strand
AAATCCTTTAACCGTTTGTTTTAAAAGCTTTTCAAAATTATTAAAGTCTGCGATTTTCTTCCACGTTTCTGCAAGAGTAAGCTCGTCAATCTCTACACCGTTATAATCGTGACAAACGATATTACGCAGAGTGTTTACAACAAGCTTGGGCAATCCAACGTGAAGTTTCCGGATTTCCATTCCTTTTGTACAGGACGCTTTCCAAAAAACTGTCGGAGACACATCAAGCTGAGCGTAAAGCTGTGAAAGCTCCTCGCTGTTGCCGCGGTACCAGAGCTTATTCTTCGCAGCGTTTGTATAAAAATCAAGCTTCTGCTGTATTGTAATCTGAATATTGTCAGCCTCGTCAATTTTCAGAAACTGTCTAATTTTCTTACGCATATAATTACCTATTCGCAATAGTCTCACATCCTATTTTTGTCTTGTACGGGAGCCATGAATATTGTGCAGAGTTTATGCAGTGATCGTTTCTGTCCTCTGGGACGTTATTCTCGTCCTCGCTCCACGAGTAGTTTTCAAGCTCCTCAATTGTATTAACACAATGTTTTAAAATAAAATAGTTCCTCTCGGAAAACCACCCGAGCTGAAGTAAAATTCTGTCAATTATTTTCGTTTTCTTCCACGAATCATTAAAGGTGTAGATACATCCGTGGTTACGCTTGTACTTTTTAAACTCGGTAATAGTCGCCTGATCAGCGTTGTCGATAAATACATTTCGGGCAAAACCCCATTTTTCACGATTCCGCTCAAGAAATTCAATGTACAGCAATACAATATCGGATGGTGCAAGAGGCTTTTGACGATCGCGGTTATTCTGAACCTCCTCGTCAAGCTGAATGCACTTGCCTTTGTTCGTAATTCCGTGAAATGTCATTGATATAGTATCTTCGCTTTTTTGGCTGTAGGAGGTATCAAGACCCGAAGAGAAGATAATAAATCTTTCCTCGTTCAAAAGGTTTCTTACAAAACTCTCGTCAATCACGTGTAGTATACGACTGAAATTCGGAAATACAAGTCCTGTCGCCCTACCGCGCTGACCGAGAATTTTGTTTTTATAGAGCTTAGTCCCCTTGGGTACGTTTTTCTTTATCTGCTCGATTTTTTGCTTACTCAGTCCGAGATTATGCTTAAACGAAAAGAACCAGTGTACCCATCCTTCCTTATGCTCTGAATTAAGCATATTGAGAATCGCTTCGGGAGTTTCGCTTTCCCACTCTGGCAGCGGTCGTGCACAATTAATATACTCTTTGTATACAGGAAGATTCGAATCGTCGGGATTGAGTGTGGCCATAAGATAATCGCAACGCATTGTTGACTCACGGATATACTCCAATCTCATCAATATACAAACAGCCGTACTGACCGCCGAGAGCTTTTTTCCAGCGGGTTTTATTATCGTAACCGAGTACATAGATGATTTTATCGCCGCCCGGCGCGTGAAGCACAATGTGCGGAAGGCTGTTTTTCCCTTTACCGTTCGAGTGATATTCCGTTAGGATTCCGAAATTGTCAATAATTCCCAAATCCTTATTTATGATATTCTTTTCAATGGTACCCAAATCGAGCCCTGAGAGGATATGCAGCTTCTTGTCACTTGCGGCGCATTTAAGTATAAACTTAAAAACACCGACGGTCGTTTTTCCCGCTGCTGTGGTGCCCTCAAGAAACTCAACGGGAGCTTTGCACTTCAAAAACGCCTTATACTTAGGCGAAAGTTTTAATTTACTCATTCATCTGCGCTATAAGCTCGCTGAGCTTTGATTTCTCGGTTTCAAGCGTTCCGCTGAGCTCGAGCTTATCCTTAAACATCCCGAGGTGACGGCAGAGCATATCTAGCGCCTTGAGCTTATCCGCGAGCTTGATTTCACGTTCGGTAAAAGTATCGCCGTCTTTAACCTTGATTGACTGAACAGCGGCAAGGTCAACGCTCTCTGCATTTGATAAGATTTTCCCGGAATCGAGGTCGATAATATCTTCAGCGTTGGCAAAAGCTATCTTCGCAAGCTCCTGCACCACTCTATCGGCGGTAACTCCCGTTCGGCGTGAGCGTTCGGCGAGGGCTATGTCTATTGCTTTACGAATGTTAGGTTTTGTGAGGTTTTCGCAGCCTATCTCTTTAGCGGATTTATTAGAATAACCGGCTCTTATTGCAGCTTGAGTAGCGTTAAGGTCAATTAAATACTCCTCGACAAATCTTTCTTGTTTTTCGTTCAAACGCTCACCTCCTTTTGAGCGCAGTAAAACCGCCCTCGAAATAAGGGCGGCTTCGCTTTTAGAAAGGTAGTATCTTTTATGAAAACAATTAACCTATACTTTATCCAGTTTAATTATAACGCACCGAAAACGAACTTACCGAACAAAACGAACGATTTTGAAAACTTTTTTATTTTTTTTCAAGTTTATCGAAAAAC
>CADAEZ010000101.1 GCA_902787145.1 uncultured Ruminococcus sp. | reverse complement strand
AGGGCGTGGACTACGCCGACAGCTTTACCTCTCGTTCAAGGAGCATTCTGTTCAGAGGCGCGACAGGTCTCGGCAAGACACACCTGAGCCTTGCTATCGCGAATGAGGTAATAAAAAAGGGAATGTCCGTTATCTATGTATCGGCTCCCGAAATACTCTCAAAGCTTGAGCGCGAGCATTTTTCGTATCAGTACGAGGCAAAGGAAGATACCTTCAATTCGCTTCTGAAATGTGATCTGTTGATCGTGGACGATCTCGGTACGGAGTTTGTGTCGCAGTTTTCGGTGTCCTGTATATATAATCTGATAAACTCCAGATTTCTTGCCGACAAGCCTGTGATCATCAATACAAATCTAAAGATGCAGGAGCTTGTTACGACCTACTCCCAGAGGTTCTTTTCACGGCTTAAGGGCTCCTGCGATATCCTCGAGCTGATAGGAGAGGATATCAGGACTCAGAAATAATACTTTTACTGTATTCATAAATCTTTTTAAAAATCTTAAAAAATCCACTTGACAGATTTGTTTTTTTGATTATAATAGTAAAAGTGCAATGCGGAATTGTGTAAGGGTAGCACAGCAGACTCTGACTCTGTATGTCTGGGTTCGAATTTTTGATTATAATAGTAAAAGTGCAATGCGGAATTGTGTAAGGGTAGCACAGCAGACTCTGACTCTGTATGTCTGGGTTCGAATCCTAGTTCCGCAGCCATTGGCCCCGAATCACTTCGGGGCTGTTTTTTCGAGGTGTGGCGCAGTTTGGTAGCGCGCTTCGTTCGGGACGAAGAGGTCGCAGGTTCAAATCCTGTCACCTCGACCAGCAAAAGGGCTGACCTTCGGGTCGGCTTTTTTTGGTTGAAATAGGAATGTGATAGGATTTGAAAGGGCGTAAAGAAAACAGTCCAGCGGACTGTTTTTAGCCCGTGGAGCTAGGTAAACGACCGTCAGGAGCAGCTTGCAAAAGACGAAATCTTATTATCCTCCTTATCCGACGTCGTCACCTCGACCACTTCTTTTTTTCTCAGGAATGGCTTGTTTAAGCCGTTCCTGAGGTTTTCTCTTTTGCAAAAAGGCTCATAATAGCTGCTTTTCATTGTGAAATTCATTACATTATGCTGTCTGTTGATCCTTTTTTTCTGCTGATTAATTAATTCACTCATAGCATTACAGCCGTATACAGTAGCTTCTCTGAATTCGTGGGCATAAACGGATAAGGTCACATTACTATTGATATGCCCGACGATATGTGAGATGGTTGTGATATCAACATTATTATGAATCAAATTAGTCACCAAGCTATGTCTGAAACTGTGCAGTGATTTGAGTTCAATGTTCTCTCGCTTGAAAAAGTTTTTCTAAAAATTATACGGTTGATTCGGGTGGATCGGTTTTCTGAATTCAGTTAAGAACAATCGGTTGTTGTCGATCTATTGATCGCCGCACTTTTCTCTATATTTATTATGCTGTTTCGATTGCTATAGTCAGACGACCACCGAGCGCTGCGGCAATCCTCTCCAATGTCGCTACAGACGGATTGGCGACGCCGCGTTCGATCTTCGATATATCCGACCGGCCGATACCTGTCAGCTCGGATAGCTCCTTTTGGGAAAGTCCTGCTTTTGCACGTGCGGAGAGTACAGCCTGCAACGAGGATTTTTGAATATAGATCAGCTATACCTCGATTGTCTCGCCCTCCATGATTTCTCCGGTTGTAATGATAAACGGTGCGTCAAAATCCTGTGTAATGGCGTGAATGTGCGGCGGGTTGTGCTCCTTATTAGCAGATAAATGACGATGATGATTCTGTAGAAATAACTAATTGTCGGCATATGCTTTCTCATTTCGTTTTTCTTTTATCATTATAGGGGATACCCACCCTAATGCCAAAAGTTTGATATATTTATTATAAACTGATCCCATAATTGTGAGAAACTCTGTTTTATGTAATGTGATCGGTTGAAATCATTACCACATTCAGCTATAATCTATCATAAAGACGTCAAACGAAAGGAGGATCACCGTGACCGAGCCGAAGCAAACGAAGGGAACGTTGTTATTCATCGGCTTTCTGATTCTGGCGGGCGTATGTTATCTGTTCACCGGCACAGACAGTCTTTTTATCAATACAGTCATGTTCAGCGCGAATTTTCTGATCTATGCCGGGCTGCTGCTTTACTGGATCCAGTCTGTCCGCACAAGGCTTTTGCCGACAAAGGCGCGCGCGTATATCCTCACGGCGGCATTCCTCCTTGTCCAAGGTTGCGGAC
>CADAEZ010000100.1 GCA_902787145.1 uncultured Ruminococcus sp. | reverse complement strand
AGAGCTCATAAAGCCTGTTTATTTTATTTGTATTGTATCCGAGGACTATTGTTAGCCAGACCCAATACCGGGCGTTTGAAGAAATCATTTTATCATTTCCCAAATAATAATCGACGCGGCGGTAGAAGCATTAAGCGACTCCGCTTTTCCGCACATCGGAATCGTTATTTTATGATCGCACGCGCTGACGGTCTCCTTTGTCAATCCGTTGCCCTCGTTGCCGATAACCGTGACCGAGCAATCATCAAAAGATATCTCGGTGATTTTCTCGGCGTCGCTGTCAACAACAGCGGCATAGGAAGTTAGCACAGGGTTTTCCGATAAAAATTCCGGGATACTCTCTGCTATTATAAAAGGAAGCCTGAACACCGCGCCCATACTACCGCGAACGACCTTTGGATTATAGATATCGCAGCAGTCGGCGGACATTATAACGCCCGAAACGCCAAACGCCTCAGCACTCCTTAAAACCGTGCCGAGATTGTTTGGATCCTGTATATTTTCAAGCGCAAGGAATTTTCCGCCATTCTTTATTGTATCAAACTCAGTGACTTTGTCAAGTGTTTTTATTACGCAAAGCACGCCTTGGGGGCTTTGCGTGTCGCTTATAAGGCTGAATATATCATCTGTAACAGTAAAAGAATTCGCCGATTTTTCGCATAACTGCGCTGTTTTTTCGGGATACTTCTCAAGCGCGTCCTGCGTTACGAAAACAGTGTCAATTTGAGCTCCGCTTAAAAGCGCGTCATAGCAAACGCGCACTCCCTCAGCGATAAAAAGCCCTGTTTTTCGTCTGAATTTTGAACTGTTCTTCAGTTTTACGGTATTTTTTATATTTGTATTATCTCTGCTTGTCAGTGTAAGCATAACAAAACTCCGATATATAAGTAAAAGCGTTTGGAATCCCAAACGCTGATACAGTTAATTATGCATTTTTTGCCTGTTCAACAAGTGCTGTAAAAGCAGCGGGATCTGAAATAGCGATTTCAGAAAGCATCTTACGGTTAAGAGTGATGTCAGCCTTCTTAAGACCGTTCATAAATGTTGAATAGTTTGTGCCGTTAGCCTTGCAGGCAGCGGAAATACGAGTGATCCAAAGACGACGGAAATCTCTCTTTCTCTGCTTACGGCCGATATATGCGTAGTTGCCGGATTTCATTACGGCCTGTTTAGCCATCTTAAAGTGCTTGGATTTCGCACCCCAGTAACCCTTGGCAAGCTTTAAAACTTTCTTTCTTCTCTTGCGAGTCATCATCGCACCTTTTACTCGTGCCATATTATATTACCTCCGATATTTTGAAATAAGTGTTAAGCGTTCCGATTATTTGTAAGGAATAAGACGCTTGATCTGCGGTGTGTTTGTCTTGTCAGTAACTGTTGTCTGGCGCAGACCTCTTTTACGCTTTGTTGTCTTTTTGTTCAAGATATGGCTTTTGTTAGCGTGAGCACGAATAACCTTTCCGTTCTTGGAAAGTTTAAAGCGCTTTTTTGCACCGCTGTGTGTTTTGATTTTAGGCATTTTTATATCCTCCCTTGTATTGATTACTTATTAGGCTTTGGCGCAAGAAACATAAGCATTTGGCGGCCTTCAAGCTTAGCGGGTTTTTCCACTACTGCAACTTCCGCGCACGCGTCGGCAAAACGTTTCATAGTCTCTAAGCCGATCTCGGGGTGTCCCATCTCTCTTCCGCGGAAACGGATGGAAACCTTCACCTTATCGCCGTGCTTAATGAACTTAAGGGCATTGTTAAGCTTTGTGTTAAAATCGTGAGTGTCGATATTCAGCGAAAGACGCACTTCCTTTATATCAACAACGTGCTGATTTTTTCTGGCTTCCTTTTCCCTCTTTGACTGTTCAAAGCGATATTTACCGTAGTCCATTATCTTGCAAACAGGCGGCTTACTCTGCGGAGCTATCTTGACCAAGTCAAGATTCTTTTGCTCTGCTATATCAAGAGCCTCCTTTGCGGACATAATACCAAGCTGCTGGCCGTCGGAACTGATTACTCTCAGCTCCGCGTCACGGATTTCCTCGTTGATCTGAATGTTGTTATCCCTCTTGCCGATTGTTAAGCACCTCCAAAGCACTGAAATACTCCGTCCGCATAACAATACACTAAAAGAAAATTAGTTCGTATTGACCCGTGCAGACGGTACCCCACAGGTGAAAGCATTTCTGCTTTGCTTTATTTTACCGATAAATTATATAACAGAATTATTGATATGTCAAGTATAAAATCAAATATTTTCTTGAGATGAATATGTGTTTTTATCCTCAAGACTGTCGTAAATGAGATTTACGACCCTATCGGTCGACTTGCCGTCACGATAATCAAAGAACATATCGGCAAACGGCTGGATCCTCTCGGTGCAATAGTCTTCCTTATTTATAGCGTCGATCAGCTGCTCGGTCGAGTAAACTATCTTACCGGGAGCGTAGAGCTTGAAGTCAAAGTAGAAATCACGCTCGTTGATGTACTTCTCGAGGTCGAATACATAGAAGATCATCGGGATATCAATAAGCGAAGCCTCAAATACAAGCGACGAGTAGTCGGTTATGATAACATCTGTTACAAAGAGCAGATCGTTGAGCTCGTTGTCC
>CADAEZ010000099.1 GCA_902787145.1 uncultured Ruminococcus sp. | reverse complement strand
CCCCTGCGTCATCAACACCAACTGTTGATAGTGAGTATTCTTTTGGCTCCCCAAGTTGGACTCGAACCAACGACCCTGCGGTTAACAGCCGCATGCTCTGGGGATTGTGTAGGAATGTACCCGAATAAAAGGTCAATCTCTATACTCCCCTACCCTATATCTAAGCGACAAACTGCTCATATGAGCTGTCCATCAATATTTCTATCTCATATCCCCTACCCACATTGATTTCCTTGAACAAAGTGCAGATTATCATTTTCTTTCGCTCCGGTGAAGCAAAATCAAATTCATCCGCCCAACTTCTGAACTGCTCATAATGATAATCGACTTTACCCAATTCATCTTCCTTGCAGTTAAGCTGATGACGTTTTTCCGCAAGGCGGGTAACATTTTCGCTCAGCTTTGTCTTGGTGTTCTCTATCGCCAATGAAAGAACATCGGGAGTAAACTTGCTGTCGCCTATCAAAGAGGCTGCTATTTCTTCCGTCAATTCCTTCAGCTTGCGCTCCAGCGAAATGTTTTCTTTTTCAAGAGTTTTGATCTCTTTCTTGATTTGAGAAACAATCGCCTTGTACTTCTTTTCGATAGCTGCACTCTTTGGCGTTGACTTGATCTGAGCAAAGCACTTGTGAAGGGCGTCGAGGACTACCGCGTCGACCTTTGAGGCAATATAGACAGTCTGACCGTCACATTCGTTTCGATGCATCGCCTTACCGGAACATAAATAACGGAACTTCCTATTACTATAATGTATTGCGCCGTCCTTTGTCCGGTAGGTGTCAACAAAGCTGTTTGAACACAGTTTATTGCCGCAATGGGCGCAATAGATATTGCCGCCGAGCATAGTTGAAGATTTGGCTTGCAGGGATATTTGAGTTTTCTCATCGTTGTTGACTTTTCTCTGTTCGAGGATCTTCTGAGCCTGTTCGTACAGGTCGTCGTCAATGATCTGTAATTCCGTAATACGCTGCGAACGCACTCCGCCTCTGACGTAAAAGCCACAGTAGATTTCATTTTTGAGTATTCTTTTGATAGTCTCAGGCTGAAACTTAGCCCCATTGTGAGTGACGACATTTCGTTCATTGAGATACTGAGACATAATATAGGAGCCGTAGCCCTCGTTGACCGATAAATCAAAAATAGTTCTGATCCAATCCGCTTCTGCCGGTACGACAACAAGCGTCATCAATTCCCTACCCTTTTTATTGACAACGCCGCTTTTGACTAACTTGTAGCCAAAAGGAGCAACGCCGCCTGTAAAAACACCTTCTTCAACCAACTGCCGAAGTCGGGATTTCACTCGGATAGAGGTTTTCTGACTCTCACCGTTCGCCTGCCAGAACCGAATATAGTTCATCAGCTTGTCAACATGGCTGTCCATTTTCTGCTCGCCCTCGTTGACGCTCCATACCGCTATACCGTGTTTGATAAACCATTCCACCACAAACGGCGTTTCATTGTCGATACGTCCGATCCTGTCAAACATAAAGACAAGAAGAATATCAAACTCATTGTTCTCGGCCGCCGTTTTGAGTTCCTGGATCGCGTCGCGGTCGTCGGCAGAGACCTTAAAGCCCGATACGCCTTTTTCCTGAAACTCTTTTTGAATCACCCAGCCCGGTTGGTGCTTGGCAAATTCCCTGCAACTGTTCTTCTGTAACGGTATATCGTTTTTGTCGACCTGTCCTATCGTAGATACTCTGTATAAGCAATAAACTCTTTTAATAGAGTCATTTAGTGTCGGCTGCATTGATTCCATCCTTTCTCGTTTGCCCGACACTTATTGCTTGTCTTTCGGGATGAGCCTTTCAGCTCGATCACATTATACCGTAGTTCGACAAATTATGCAACGGCGTGTCGGGACATTTTTTCAGTTGTTTTCAATTCTTTGCTCATAGGAATCAAGCAGCATACCCTTTACTCTTTGCAGAGCTTGACTACCGCTGTCATCTTTCAGAAAGAACAGCTTTGCTTTCTCACCTTCCAGCTCAATCACATGTTCCTTATCAACGTCTCCCCTATCTATCAGATGTTGACACATAATTATTCCTCTCTATTTTTCATCTTCATCTTCGTTTTTCAGTTCTTTTTCTTTACCTTCTGTTTTCATTAATATATATGTATTATCAGAATCACGATCAGAATCTCCGGCAACAGA
>CADAEZ010000098.1 GCA_902787145.1 uncultured Ruminococcus sp. | reverse complement strand
CAGCAAGTGTTCTGACATATCTGCTGGTACGGGCAACGTGCTCTCCCGTTTCGGTATCACGGTTCTCGATAAGGCTCGACAAGCCTGATATCATATGCGTCTGCATTTACGATATTTTCCTCTGATTCGTGACAAGCTGCTCCTTTGTATCAGCCGTATGTACAAGCGTTATTACAGCGAACATCATACGCTGGTCGCGTTCTGTCAGGTCATCAAGCATTTCACGCATTTCCTTACGCTGTTGTTCCATTTCGTAAGGCACTTCCGCAGAGTAGTTGTTGTTTGTATTCTGCCGTCTTTGCCAATTCGTGATATTTGTTTCAACGCCGAGTAATCTGTTCTCAGCTTCTCTGACAGCTTCATCGGTAGGTACGGGGATAACGTCAATAGACATCATAAGATTGCTGTTAAGCTGTGTGAGCTTTGCCACCATATCGTCCTTGACGTAGTTTGCGTATTCACGCAGGAATAAAACTCTGCCGTAGCGTTCTCCGATTTTGAAATAATCGCTCTCAAACTCAAAGGAATCGGGACAAATGCTGTCCTTAAAGCTGTGACCTTTCTTGCGTGAGGATTTAATGTCAAAGTGAAAGTCGCTTTCGTGTCCCGCGTTAAAGAAGTCATGAGCGATACGAAGTCGCTCAGACGCGTCAAGCTCTACGAATTTACTGCCGAGCTTCGCAAATTTAGCGGAAAGCTCCGCTCCGACGCGGGCAAAATATTTACGGGCTTCTTTGATATTGTTTTTACAGATAGTAATAGTAACGTACTTATCCTGAATCATAGAATTACTGCCCGTTATTTTGTCCGTAATCATATCGTTATACTCCACGCGATAAATATCGTGAAAGTCGTTGCGCAGAGGTATGAGTATTCGTTTTTCAACGTCATCGCGGTTGATACGTCTGTTGTTGACGGTTATCTTTGTTGTAGCCGCGCTGTCAAAGGAGTTGAGAATACTTGAATATGAGAGGAACATAGTCCTTCTTTCTTCATCGTCCGCTACTGCGTAGTTAATATCGGTAAAGCTGAATGATTTTGAGTACATATCCTTACCGACCTTGAATATGCCGTCATCATAGACAGTATGAACAGGAATAACGTCCTGC
This sequence comes from uncultured Ruminococcus sp., assembly GCA_902787145.1. Lineage (GTDB taxonomy): Bacteria > Bacillota > Clostridia > Oscillospirales > Acutalibacteraceae > Ruminococcoides. The sequence continues at coordinate 1,080 of CADAEZ010000098.1, read as the reverse complement.
GCGCATTTCGGGATTTTGAATTTCTCTTTATCTCTTTTGAAAAGCTCCCGCAGAGTTTTCATCTTTTGTATTCCTCCTTTATCTTTTTATCAATTTCGGGCTTCATCAGGTTATAGTAGGTATTGTCAGCCTTGTAGACTAACTTTTTAGGAGTAAGTATTTCGGATTTGACAAAGGCTACGATAAACTTTTCCAAAGTCATACCGTTATATTTGATAAAGCCAAGAGCCGCAAAAGGAACGGCGCAGATAATGCAAAGCCAAGAAACGACCTCCGTACCCAAAACAGGCTTTAGCAAAAAGAACACTCCGACGGCAACTCCAACGGCAAGTGCTGAAAATATACATTGCCGCAGGGTAAGTCCGAAAAATACCGCTTCGGAGTATTCCCGTATTTCTTTATTTATTTTTACTTCCATATAATCATCCTTTCTTTAAAGTCCCATCATTTCTCTGACGATACGTTCCGACATCTTTATTGTGCCGACTAATACAAGCATATTGAAGATAAGCTCTCCGATATATGCCCATACCTGTGTGACCGCCGCCGCGTCGGTATCTACATGAGGCGGTGAACCCGCGAACAGCGAAAAGATTACACAGGCAAGCACAATAATCGCACCTTCAAGGCAAACGGCACAGTAGCTCTTTATAAAGCTCTTTCCAACGTGCTGTGTAGGCTCGCCTGCAAAGGTCGATAACGGAATGGGAGCAATAGCTGTGTACATATAGAGCTTAAAGAATCGTCCGTAAACGGTCATTATCATAATCAGGGATAATACCGTAACAAACAGACCGCCTATCAGGGTAACTGCCCATAACGGAATACTCTCGAAAAATCCGCAGTCCTCGATTGTCTTTATAAGCGTTTTAGGAAGTTTCGTCTGGTCGGCTACACCTAAACCCGATGAATTAATTATTGTGGTTATAGCACCCTGAATAATGGAAAACAGAGTAGTCATAAGCTCCATACCGTTTGTAATGACAGCTTTAGCGAGAATAAACCGAACAAACAGCTTTACAGCGTGTTCGGGTTTCTTTATCTCCGCAAAGCTGCCGCAGGTCTTAACCATACCCGCCA
>CADAEZ010000097.1 GCA_902787145.1 uncultured Ruminococcus sp. | reverse complement strand
ATTTAGAGCAATTAAAATCCTTAGGGTACATTACCGCCAGCCCTAAAAGAATTCCCTCTAGAATACTACCAATCATAACAACCGCTGATAAGGGAGCGTCTCCTAGCGCACAAAATTCTGCTTCTCTTAGTCGCATTGATCCTAAATCTCGTTTTATAGTCACATAGAATACCATCAAAAACAGCTGAAAACCGGCTTAGAAGGCCGGTTTTTTGTTGCTTTTCTCGTGTGACCATATTATAATTATAGTCACACAAGAAAACGGGGTTGTAATGGCTAACAAGGACAAGAAATTCATCTTACGAAAGGACATGGGGAACGGTGTTTTTTATGTCTATGAACGGACTTACACCTACGATCCGAAATCAAAGAACAACAAAACGAAGGATCGACTGCTCTACAAAGAGGTGAACGGTGTCAGACAGGAAACCCGAAGGAGAAGAACCCGAGAGGAAATACTGGAGGCGGAAAGGCTTTCAGGTATTTCCGCTGAAAGGAAAAGAACCGGGTCAAAGGAGATTCTTGATCATATCGCAGAGAAATCCGGCATTGACGATGCAGTGTACGCCGCATTCGGAAACGAGATCGATGACGCGAAAAAGTGCATCTCCATGGCCAGATATCTGGTATGCAGCGGCGGAAATTCATTCCCCGGAATCAAAGTATGGATGATGACACATGCGGTGCCGTATACCCAAAGCGTACTTACCAAAGACACCTGTAAGGCGCTGATGGATAAAATCGGGCTGCACTACGATATTGTTGAGAAGTACTTCAAAGAGCGGATCAAGTGGTGCAAATGCTCTCTGGTAATTGCTTATGACTCTACTACCGAGGCAACCGACTCCACCCGTGAAGATAATGCGCGCTACGGCTTCAACAAGGATAGGGACGGACGCCGGACAATAAAGGCTCTCTACCTTTATTCCATGGAGGATCACCAGCCGATAGCATTTTCCCGCGAGCCTGGCAATCTGTCGGATGCGGCATCGGTGATGAAGGCTGTAAAACAGCTCGAGGCTCTCGGCGTCAAGGTATGCGAGCTGGTAATGGATAACGGCTATTACAGTTTCGATAATGTCGGGGAGCTGCTGTACCATAGGTTCAATGTCACCATTCTGGTCAAGACCGGCCTGAACTGGGTAAAGGATGCGATAGACGACCACTACAGCGAGTTCGGCAAACCGTCGACATACTGCTGCTGCGATGACAAAGAAAACCTGATGTCAGGTGTGACCGTGAAGCTTAAGCTCCCTTTTCATCACATATGCGAACACAGCGACAGAAGGACAGGTGCAAAGAAGGGAGAACCGATTGAATTTGAAAAGGAGGTTTATCTCCATCTGTACCGTAATGAAACACTGCGTAAAGCCAAACTGGAGAAGCTGATTTCAGATGTGAAAGACATCATGCAGACCATCAGTGAAACTCACACTCTCGATGTACTTGATGAACGCTCAAAGGAACTCGCCTGCCAGTGTCTTGTCATCACCGCCGACAAAGAGTGTAATGTAACAGCTGAAGGCATGAATGATGACGGCATAGAGAAGCTTCACCGCTATGACGGGTTCATGGCCATCTTATCTGATTCCGACGGTGACAGCCGATCGGTACTGAGAAAGTACCGCAGCAGGGAGCATATCGAAGACAACATGTGGATCAAAAAATCCTGCTGTGACGGCAGCACTCCGCGCAGCTGGTATGACTACGCGCACAACGGCAGGCTGTTTATTCAGTTTCTGGCAATGGGCTATTACGACTGTCTGTATGAGATACTGGGTAAGATGAGAGGAAAGATCAACAGCACTATCGCTGATTTTGACAAAGCCGAAGTTCCTTCAGCTGAGAGAAAACTCTGGCGAAACCTGAAATCCTGGATGCATAATAACTCGCTTAACGACATTCTCCAGTACTTCGATGTTTATGAGACCAGTAGAGTCTCAACAGAGATCAGGCGGAAAATCTGGACGACCGGATATACGGAACGGGATAAACTCTTTCTGAAACTGCTGAAAGAGTACACCGCTCCTGCCGATTAAAGTAGCAACAGCAGCAGTATGCAGAAGTGCTATATCGTGTGACTATAAAACGAGTTTTAGGTTCTAATGTGCCAGTACTCCCAACTCCCGTTACACGGATCCCTATGAATTTAGGAATAATAATAAAATCCGAAAAAATACTTGACTTTGAGATATTGTTTCCAAAGTAGCAATTGACATATTGATTTAATGAGTGTGCAATGGGGAAACCTGTGATTCG
>CADAEZ010000096.1 GCA_902787145.1 uncultured Ruminococcus sp. | reverse complement strand
GGAGATGCTCGACACGCTGCTCAACAAGGTCATCACCGGCGAGCTGCCTAACGAGAAGGAGGCTCTGCTGAGCTTTGCGCAAGGCGGAATTGACAAAGCGTGACCGGTAATATATAATGTATGCGAGTAAATCAGGCAGTCGCGGGCAGAAGCCGAAAGGCTCTGTCCGAGGAAAGTCCGGGCTTCACAGAGCGAGGATAACGGCTAACGGCCGCCGGGGGCGACCCCAGGGAAAGTGCAACAGAGAATGACTGCATCCGTTTTTCGGGTGCGATGGTGGAAAGGTGAGGTAAGAGCTCACCGGGGTGGCGGAGACGTCACCGCCGTGTAAACCCTATCCGAAGCAACACCGCGGAGGGACATACGGCCTGCTCGGCTGTCCTGTGGAGGTGGCACCGAGCCGTCGCGGCAACGCGCGGCCAAGATAGATGACTGCCGAATACAGAACCCGGCTTACAGATTTGCTCGCTTAAAAAGCTCCCTTCCGGGAGCTTTTTCAATTAGGAGTGAGGAGTTAGGAGTGAGGAGTTAGGGGTTAGGAGTTAGGAGTTAGGAGTTTACGGCGGGACACCCGCACCCGTTTTTTAGTACACCATACTATCCTGTTTGATTTCGTTCAGAGTGAGATAGATCACAGCATTGGGATATAATCCCGACCGTTTACTCTGCAACGTATGATAGAGAGCTGTAGGGTACGTCAGACGCGCAGCTTCGAATATCCGCTAAAAAGAGTCGATAACGTTGTATAAATAATACTGTTATATCAATCAAAAATCCGAAAGGATTTTCCCTTAACTCCTAACTCCTAACTCCTAACTCTTCCTACATCTTGTATGTCGCAATTTGTCAACTACAAGAGGGATGGAAAAGTTTACAAACTTTGATACCCTTTATTGTGCAAAAATTAAAGACTTGTAACGAAAGCGGTAAAAATGTATCAAAAATTTAAATTTAAAAACAAAAAAGGGTTGTTTTTTTTCGAATAACGTATTATAATACATGTACATCAGCTTTTTACGTTTAAAGAATTTCCTTGCGGAATTATTTAAAAGAATTACAACCGATACCGTCGAGTGACAAAATACATCTTATTCACCTTGTTTTTGCATCGTCCGGTATCGCTGCAATTATAGATTTGGGGAGATAAAATGAGACTTCGTAAACAGGAATTAGGCGATCGTAATCTTGTGGGTGCTCGTGTAGAGGCAGCCCGTAAGAAAAAGGGTATGAAGCAGAAGGAGCTGCTCGCTCAGCTTCAGGTCAACGGCGTGGATATGAACGCCTCAGGTCTCTCGAAGCTCGAGGGTCAGATCCGCTTCGTTACGGACGTAGAGCTCGTGGCTCTTGCCGATATCCTCGAGGTTTCGGTAGATTTCCTGCTGGGTCGCGCGTCCCAGTAAACGCGCCTTAACCAGAGTTTTCCAAGCATTTTGGTTTCTGTTTTTTCAGACGGTAGGTTCTTCGGAGCCTACCGTTTGAATTTGTAATAAAAATCCGAAGATTTGCAGATCGGATCCGTTTATAGCGTACTGCCGCCTCTAATGATCTCCGGATTATAAAAACATCACGGCGATCCGAGTCCGTTTTTCGTCAGTGATAATAATATAGAATTTCAGCCGCTGTTCCGTTCATAATAACCTTGAGGTGATTTGATGAAGGAGCGGTTGTCGCGCCGTCCCGTGACGGTCTTTTTTATTGTCTACACATTATTATTTGTGCTGTTCGTCAGGTTTGCCGGCTTTTTGCTGCCGCCGGTGCTGGCGCTGCTGATCTGCGCGGTGATGAAGCCGCTGTATGATTATCTGAAAGAAAGATTCCGCTTTCAGTCGGTGTTCGCGGCGACGTCGCTTACCCTGCTGGTGTTCGCGGCTTTTTTGGCGGCTGTCGGCTTCATATTGTTTATTGCGATACGTCAGGCGCTCGGTCTTTTGGACAAGTACGGATATCTCGTAGCCGGTCAGCTGCGCTCAGGGGAGCTTTTCTCCGGGCTGAGGGACAGCCTGATCTCGGGCGACCTGCTTAACACCGCCTCGGCTGTGGCTTCTGCTCTGTTTCAGGCTGTGCCGCTGGCGATAACCTTCGTCGTCATCACCTTCGCCCTTACGGTGTATCTGCTGCACCATATCAGGGATTTATCCGCGCGGCTGCTTGAAAGGGCAGGGGAGGAGTACGCGCCGGTGATGGAAAGAATCCTGCGCTCCGCGTACACGATGGTTCAGCGGTTCATCCGCTCGTATCTGATACTGTATCTGCTGACGTTCGGAGAAGCGCTGTTCGCG
>CADAEZ010000095.1 GCA_902787145.1 uncultured Ruminococcus sp. | reverse complement strand
TGACACCATAACAAAGGGAGTAGTCGATGACTACTCCCTTTGTTATGGTGACCCATCGGAGTAGTTCATCTGAAAACAAACTTCCTTCTCGAACCTTGCGGTGTGTGTCACAGTCAATCGTTTCTGCAACGCAACGGGCTAAAAACGCTCCACCGGAGCGTTTTCTTTACGCCCTTTCGAATCTCCGATATTTATTGACACCATAACAAAGGGAGTAGTCGATGACTACTCCCTTTGTTATGGTGACCCATCGGAGATTCGAACTCCGGACACCTTGATTAAAAGTCAAGTGCTCTGCCAACTGAGCTAATGAGTCGTATGGGGTGGAATACCGGATTCGAACCGGTGGTCTCCAGTGCCACAAACTGGCGCGTTAACCAACTACGCTAATCCCACCATATGGCGCGCCAAAAGGGANNNNCTACGCTAATCCCACCATATGGCGCGCCAAAAGGGACTCGAACCCCTGACCTACTGCTTAGAAGGCAGTTGCTCTATCCAGCTGAGCTATTGGCGCATAATGCTAATCAGCCTTAATATTATATCTAAATAGCCACATTTTGTCAAGACTTTTTATGCCTTTATTTTTTAAATATTCTAATAAACACTTTTTCGTCAAATAAACAAGCCATTTATGGTGAATTATCCTAGTGTTCCTCGTCAGGTACAGAATTGCACATAGCAAAATTCCTGTATCGGCTGTCAGACGTCACCTCTTTGATTACGTCAATGAACTCAGGGATTATAACTTCGTCATTCTCGCTGAGAAGTTCAACCTCAAGAAACGCTTGATTTTTCCAAAAAGGAAATATATCTATCTCGTAATACACTCCGCCATACATCACACAGTATCGTTTCTTACTGATAGAGCCCAGCTTTAGTCCGTTGTTCAGCTGTTCATTGTACTCGGCTTCGGTGAGTCGGGTTTCGACCTCTTCCCTGACAGTTTCGGTAATCTTCTTTTTCTCGGTTCTGATATAAATTACGCTGTCACCCTCGCCGCGCTTTCTGAGGCGATATTTGCCGTTTTGGTCAACAAGATATGTCTGCTCTATCTCCGCCATTCTGCATACAAGCTTGCCAAGGTAATCTAAATCAGGATATTTAATCAAGAATTTCCTCTCGATTTCGAGCGGCTTTGGAATACCGAGGAAGGCCTTTACCTCGCTCAAAAGCCTGTTGAGCTTTTCGTCTATCGTGTCACAAACCGGAATAAATCTGTAATGCGGATTGCCGCACCAGGCTCTCAGCGAACGCTCGTTAATAGATTTAGCCTCCTGACGGTTTTCGATACGGATTTCTCCGGTATGATAATTTACATCCTTGTTTGTAGACGTGCTGTCAAGGTGGAAAACCGCGTCATATCGGTCACGCATATCAATGTCGCTAAGCTTCAGCTCCTGCTTGATCGCCTCAAAATCATCATCATCAAGATATACGCGGCAGTCCATTAGCCCTCTGTCACAGATGATAACGCTCCTGCCGTCATCCTCTATGGAATCTACCTCCGCTTCCATTTTTAGCTGTAGCCTGGCGATTTCCGTCTGGAACTCAAGAGCCGGACATGAGCGGTCAAATCCGCGTTCCAGCACCTTTGTAGCGGATTCTTCGACTAAATATACGGTATATCCAAACTCTGTCAGAGCTTTTTTCAGGAATCCCAGAGCATGACTTTTGCCTCCGCCGGGACCTCCGGACAATAGAATTTTTGGAATAGTTTTCACGATATCGCCGCCTGTTTGTGTTCTTAACAATTATTATATTCAAAATTATCCTCTGTATATTTCTATTTTAGAATTATAACAATATTACAGCTTGACACAGCAAATAAACAGTGATAAAATTTAATAGTGATTTACCATACTAAAATATGAAAGGGTGTTATTTATGGCAAAAAAAGACATTGACTGGGCAAATCTTTCTTTCTCTTATATTCAGACGGAGAAGAGATTTGTCGCTAATTATAAAGACGGAAAATGGGATGAAGGCGCAATCACCGACGACGCTAACATCACCCTTAACGAGTGTGCCGGAGTTTTGCAGTACGCTCAGACAGTATTTGAGGGACTAAAGGCGTATACCACCGCCGACGGAAAAGTAGTTACATTCAGACCCGACCTCAACGCTGACAGACTTATCGACTCATGCCGCCGACTTGAAATCCCCGAGGTACCCAAGGAAATGTTCCTGAGAGCTGTTGAGGAAGTTGTAAAGGCTAATATCGACTATGTTCCTCCGTATGGTTCGGGAGCAACGCTCTACATCAGGCCTTATGTTTTCGGCACAAATCCCGTTATCGGCGTAAAGCCGGCTGATGAGTATCAGTTCAGAGTATTTGTTACGCCTGTAGGTCCTTACTTCAAGGGCGGCGCCAAGCCGATCACAATCAGAGTATGCGACTATGACAGAGCCGCTCCACACGGCACAGGCCACATCAAAGCAGGACTCAACTACGCTATGAGCCTGTATCAGATTGTTGACGCACACAAAAAGGGATTTGACGAGAATATGTACCTCGACGCCGCAACAAGAACCTATGTTGAGGAGACAGGCGGCGCGAACTTCCTCTTTGTTACAAAAGATAATAAGATTGTAACTCCAAAGTCAGGCTCTATCCTCCCTTCTATCACAAGAAGAAGCCTTATGATCGTAGCCGAGAAATACCTTGGACTCACGGTTGAGCACAGAGAGGTTAAGTTTGAGGAAGTAAAAGACTTTGCGGAATGCGGACTTTGCGGCACAGCAGCGGTTATCTCTCCGGTAGGCAAGATTGTTGACCACGGCGAGGAAATT
>CADAEZ010000094.1 GCA_902787145.1 uncultured Ruminococcus sp. | reverse complement strand
AGGTGCTGTTATGAAGGCTGTTAAAGAAAACAGAGAATACACTCTCACTACCGACGCTGAGAAAAATCTCTATCAGAAGCGCGGCTTTGACATTTTCGACGACAAAGGCAAGCTCATTGCTTACGGCGCCGGGCGCACAGTTCCCCTTGAAGAGTATTTAAAACTCAAAGAAGAGAACGAAAAACTCACAAAGGAAAACGCTAAGCTTATCAAGGAGAACGAAAAGCTCAAGGAGAAAAAAACTGATAAGAGCGAGAAATAAGAGGGGGTGCAATTATGTATGAGCCCTACGTTTCCGCGACTGAATATCGCGGCGAAATAAAAGACGGCTCGCTTGAAAGACGATTGATACAGGCGAGCCGTCATATTGATTCTTTGACGTTCAACCGGATTGTCGGCAGATTTGACAAACTGACAGATTTTCAAAAGGAAATCATTAAAGATGTATGCTCTAATCTTGCCGACTGGGAGTATGAGAACGAGGATATGCTCTCTTCTGTTTTAAAGTCCTACTCAATCAACGGCGTTTCCGCGGAATACGGCGGATTGAATTTTGAGTTTGTAAACGGGGTTGCAATTCCGAACGAGTTGTATAACCTTTTAAAACAAACAGGGCTTTGCTGTCAAAGTATGGGGGTATGGTGATGAAATATCCTTCCTTAGTACCTCCGAAACTCTGTAAAACTCCTGTTCACGTTGTTATATACAGCGAGGGACTGAGTGAGGACGGCGAGCCTATAAAGGCGTTTGAAGTCGACCTTTGCTGCAACTATCAGGACGGCGCGAAAACTGTACTTACCGATAAAGAAAAGAAGGTTGAAATCTCAGGCTCCGCTTTTTTTACGGGCGATATAGTCGAGGCTCTGCCGGTTATTTCCGACGGCGAGGTTACTATCTTCGGTAAGGTCAGAAAAATTGCAAAAGGTATAAAAGCCCGCAATCCTGACGGCACAGTCAATTATACAAGGTTGGATTTGATATAATGTCATTTTATGTTGATTCGATCATCAAGTTGAATATGCAAAAGATTAACGCCTTGAGCACAACCGCGGTTACAGCTCTTGAGCAGACAGGCGAGGCGCTTCATACAGAAGTGTCAAACGCGGAAGTTGTTCCGTTTAAAGACGGTGCTTTGCACGAGGAGGGCTTTTTTGTTGATTATAGTCACTCTAAAAGCGGCGTAGTTACTCTTGTTCATAGCACTCCGTATGCTAGGCGAATGTATTATCATCCCGAATATAATTTTCATCGGGCAGTATGGAGTGATAGCACAGGAACGCATGGAGCGAATAAGAATGCTCAGGGACTGTGGTTCAGAGCATGGCTTAAAGGCGGACCGCGGCAAAACTTTTGTCACGACACTTTCCAAGCTTTATATAGGAGGCTCAACGGCTTATGATAACTCTTGCAGATGTTCGCGATTGGCTTAAAACCTTTGCAAACGCAGACCATTACTACATCGGAAAGCTTGATAATAAACAGGACAAGTCAATCGGAGTATATTCTCTCAATAGCAACTCTCCGCCTGTAATCGCCATAGGCGGACTTGAAGATACTTCTTTCGATAAGAAGTCAGTCAGTATTCTTATTCATTGGAATAAGAACGCCGACGAAACAGAGAAAGCCGCTTACAGTCTTTTTGAGCGGCTTTTGGAAAAAACACATTTTTATATCGGCGGCACGCTTGTTTTCTATCTTAAAATTAATGTCCCTGAGCCTGTAGACGTAGCGACAGACGACAGGGGTGTGTATGAGCGTGTCATCGAATTTGATTTATATTATAAAAGGAGTGAAGCTTAATGCCAACACCTACAGGCGTTTATCCCTGTTATGAAAACCAGTTTAAAATTAATAACACCGCTATAGCAAACTGTACATCCTTTTCTGTGTCCTTTAATAACGGGGTAGAGGAATGGACAGCTATGGAAAGCGAGGGATGGTTATCAAGATTGATGACCGCCAAAAGCGTTACTATTTCAATCAACGGAAAACGCACACTCGGCGACACAGGAAACGACAGAGTCGCCGCTCACGTTTTTCACAACGGCACTGACGCTCAGGATGATTTCTCGTGGACATTCCCCGACGGAACGGTTGTTACCTTCAGCAACGCGGTTATTGATGTTAAGGAATGCGGCGGCGGTGAATCTACAGATGTAGGACCGCTTAATTTCGACGTTCTTTCAAACGGTAAGCCTACGGTTACACCCGCGGCGTAATAACAATCAGGGCGGGCAAATGCTCGCCCATAAGCTTTTTAAGGAGAAAAAACAATGTCAAAGATAATCGACATCACAGATAAACTCAATTTTGAGGAAAAACCTAAACTCATCATCAAGGGCGAGGAAATCACCGTCAATGACAACGCGGCGGGAATTCTTAGAATCATTCCCATGCTCGATGATATCACCCCCGGAAAAGTCGGCAAAATATGTTCTATTCTCTTCTCGGATGAGGATATTGAAAAGATT
>CADAEZ010000093.1 GCA_902787145.1 uncultured Ruminococcus sp. | reverse complement strand
GAATTTTCATATTACAATATCTTTGAACAGTGTTTTGAAGCGTGTTGATAGTATTCTCCAAACACCTCTCCGATCATATAGTTAACATAGCAAATTACGATTGAAGAAGTTTGATTATATAACAATAATATTCTATCATAATGTCAGAGCGATTGCAACAGAAAAGGCGAGCGGTTCACCTTAAGTGCGAAAACGTCACGAGCGACAGTCGAAAGGGTTGGTTCACCGCCGAGAACTGAGTTCTCTCAAGATGACTTTATGTTACCTGCGCCATAAAAAAGGTACCCGTCGGGTACCTTTTTTGATATGCCGCTGACCTGAGTCAATCTATATTAATTCAGCTGTTTTCTTATTAGCCTGTCGTTTTTTACGCGCCAATACAAAAAAGGCAATAATAAAGCAGGCGTCTATAATCGGCACCAAAACACATATTATACTGCTGACTCCTATGCGCCCGTAAAGATACTCTGTCACCAAATAAAAAGCCTGTTTAACAGTCAGTAGGAAAAAGCTCCGTCAAAATCATATACATTCATATTGTTAATCATATTTTTAGTTAACAGGAGTTACTCTGTCGAAAAGCGTATCATATTTCGATTATAGCCTGTGGTCACAAGATACGCTTTCTCATTGTGCGCTTCCATCAAACCGCTGAGTGTAAATCCGCTCAAGCCCTTTATATTATTGTCAGGATCAGTCAGGTCAAATAATCTTCCCGAATCACGTTCAATGATAAAAACATTATCAGCTTCACAGAAAAGCGAAAGCTCTATTAATATCGGCTTCTTCGACTGACGGTTGATTTCGAGAATTGTCAGGCCTATCTCCTCCGTAAACAGCGCCGCGCGGTTTGCCATCTCTTTAGGATAATGATGTGAAGCCAAACTGCTTGCGACTTGCCTCGAGAGTACGGTTGAGGATTCGGGAGTCAAGGTGTCTTCCATAACGGTTATTTCGGAATCCATATCGTTCAGTATAAACGGGAAATTAGCTTTGCCGAATCGCAGGTATACAAAGAGCATCGCGCAGATAAGCGTCAGGATCGGAGCCGCGATAAAGCCTGCCCACATACCGTTTATTCCGAAAATCAGAGAACCTGCTATAGGCAGAAGAATGTATAATAAACCGTTCTGGAAGCACGCGATACAGGTTGCCATAGCTATACGGTCAATCAGCATATAGTAAGAGGTTGTGAGCGACACCGTACTGCAGAATATGAAACCGAGCGAAACGATCCGAATGGCAGGTATCGCCGAAGACAACGCGGCGTCGTCGGTGACTCCGAACAGACCGCAGAACTGCTTTGCGAAAATCCAGATAAGAACAGTAGCAACAGCGCCTTCTATTACGGCGGCTTTTATACCTGATTTCATAACTCTTTTGATCAGCTTATGATTCTTTTCTCCGAAGTAGGTGCCTATAAGCGGCTGCATTGCCATTCCGACGCCGTCCATAACAACGCCGAACTCTATAAGACTGACGACCACAGCCAGCGTAACCAGACCGAGATTGCCGTAGTTACGCGAAACAAAGCCTATCATCACAAAGTCCATCAGTCCCCAACAGATATATACGGAAGAATCCACGATGCTGTACCTCGACGTCAGCAAAAAGTCCTTAAACGACAGATGCCATACAAAGCGCAGTGTGTTTTTCTTTCTGAAAAAGTGCCAGAGGCATGAAAGTATACCAAGACTGTTTCCGATAACAGAGCCGAGTATAATACCCGTCATTCCGAGGTATCTGGTCAGTATGACAGAGCAGATAATGTTTCCGCCGATCTGAAAACCGTAACAGATATTATTGCACAGTTCATCTCCGTCACTGTACACCATCTGTTCAAGATAGAAAATAACAATGGTTAAGAACGCGTTGATCGGAACAAAACGATAGTATTGGAGCGCCTTATCCAGAATATCTCCCGTAATACCGCTCATACCGAAATACACGTTTTGGAATAAGAAAATCGAAAGCGCGGACAGCAGTCCGATACCGATACTGATTATGAGCCCCTGTCCGTATATTTCGTCAGCGCGGCGCTTCCTCATTGCGCCGACCTCACGAGTAAAAACGATCCCGACGCCTGTCGAGACTAAATCTCCGAAAAAGGTGACAATGGCGGTAACAGGTGTGATCGCGTTGATTCCCGCGACGCCGGATTTACCTATAAAAAAACCGGCAATTATGCTGTCGCTGAGCAACATCAAATACATAACCGCCTTGGTAAATGTGCCGGATATCAGCATGGAAGTAAACTTTTTTTCGCAAAAACCTTTTTTCATATTAAACCTCTCGATTTCAATAATCAATAGCTAAATTATTTCACTTCTAATATTTTAGCATAATTTAAGGGAAAAGTTGTTAGTTTTATTTCACAAATATCAAATTCGACATTTATATAAATTGCACAAAGAAAGGCGAAAAGGATAACAGAAATAGATTTTTAAATCTGCCCACATTTCGCCGGTGTCGCTTTATTATTATATTGTAGCATTACGATTAATCCTGAAAACCAAAAGAGCGTTACTTTTTGTCAAGACTTGATGCTTTTTTATTGGTATCAATCGTCTTTCCGAAAACAAAATATCTGTCGTAAAGATACTCGGTCACCAGATTGAACGCCATATTCAGAATCGTTACAAAAATTCCGTTCCATCCGCATGATTCAGCCAGAAAGTTTCCGAGAATTGTCGA
>CADAEZ010000092.1 GCA_902787145.1 uncultured Ruminococcus sp. | reverse complement strand
TTACTGCCGAAAAATCGCCGGGCTCGGTGTATACAGTAAAGATATCCTCGTCAGCCTCAAAGTCAGCGGCGCCGGCTTCGAGAGCTGCCTCCATAACCGTATCTTCATCTTTGTCGAGTTCCTCGCGCTCGATAACGAGCACACCTTTCTTCTCGAACATAAAGGTTACGCAGCCCTGGGTACCCATATTGCCGCCGAATTTGTCGAAATAATGGCGAACCTCGCCGGCAGTACGATTTCTGTTATCTGTGAGCGCCTCTACGATTACGGCTATACCGTTGGGACCGTAGCCCTCGTATGTAACAGCCTCGTAGTTGTTGGAGTCGCCGTCGCCGGCGGCTTTTTTAATGATACGCTCGATATTGTCGTTTGGCACGTTGGCGGCCTTAGCCTTAGCGATAATATCGCGGAGCTTGGAGTTTACGTTGGGGTCGGCGCTGCCGCCTTCCTTAACCGCAACAAGAAGCTCTCTGCCGATTTTGGTAAAAACCTTGGCTCTCGCGGCGTCGTTCTTACCCTTTTTCTGCTTAATGGTACTCCATTTATTATGTCCTGACATATAATCATCCCTTTTCGTAAATTTACAGCTTATTATTATATCATAATACTAAATAAATTGCAAGGTAAATTGCGAGGTGGCCAAAAGGTTACAAAATAGTTACAAAATCATTTACTTTTGGGATTATAAGTGCTAGAATATAGCATAATAGATTAACGTGAAAGGACTGCTCGATATGATAAACTCAATGACAGGTTTCGGACGCTTTGAGGGTATGATAAACGGTCGCTCGATTACACTCGAAATCAAGAGCGTAAACCACCGCTATACCGAGTTCAACTGTCGTCTTACAAGAGGCTATACCTTCCTTGAGGATAGGCTGAAGACTTATATTACCTCCAAGGTAAAGAGAGGTAAGATTGATATGTTCGTGTCAATCTCCGAGCCGGAGGATACTCCGACCGACGTTGTAATCAACCACAATCTCGCCCGGGGATATATCAACGCTCTTAATGAGCTCGAAACTACATACGGAATCACAAATACTATTAACACCGTCGATGTCGGCAAGTATCCCGATGTCCTCACAGTCAACAAGACTCCCGAAGACGAGGACAAGGTGTGGGCGGACGTCAAGGAAGCCGTCGATTCGGCTATGGAGGGCTTCCTCGGTATGAGAGCCGCCGAGGGCGCAAGGCTGAAAGCCGATGTGCTTTCAAGGGCAGAGACGATAATGTCTCTCGTATCTGAGATAGAGGAGCGTTCTCCCGAAACAGTCGCCGAATACCAGTCCCGACTCAAAGAAAAGATCGAGGAGCTCCTCGGCTCCGGGGAATACGACGAGCAGAGGGTTATCACCGAGGTCGCGATTTATGCCGACAAGGTGGCCGTTGACGAGGAAACCGTCAGACTTCGCAGTCATTTTGAACAGCTTAACACCTACCTCGAAAGTGATGAGCCCGTCGGCAGAAGCATAGACTTTTTGATTCAGGAGATGAACCGCGAGGCTAACACAATCGGCTCCAAGGTAAAGGACGCCGGGATTGCCCAGAAGGTTGTAAAAATCAAAAACGAGATAGAAAAAATCCGCGAGCAGATTCAGAACATAGAGTAAGGTGAATTATGAAGCTTATAAATATCGGATACGGCAATATGGTATCCTCCGACAAAATCGTCGCTGTGGTATCGCCGGATGCGGCTCCCGTAAAACGAATTGTACAGGAAGCCAAGGCTAAGAACATAGCTGTCGACGCTACCTGCGGACGCAAGTGCAAGGCGGTTATCGTCACCGAAAGCGACCACGTAGTACTATCGGCGCTCTCGCCGGAGGCTATCGGCAACAGAACGGAGGAAGGCTGATGCAAAAAGGTAAACTGGTTGTATATACCGGATATTCCGGCGTTGGAAAAGGAACTATTATGAAAGAGCTTCTAAGGCTCGACGACAGCATCCGGCTCTCGGTCTCCTGCACCACAAGATCTCCGCGTGAAGGCGAGAGGGAAGGTATAGAATACTACTTTGTGGACAAAGAAAGGTTCGAGCAGCTCATAGAGGACGACGGCTTTTTGGAGTATGCTCAGTTTTGCGACAATTACTACGGCACTCCCGAAAAAGCGGTCGACGAAATGCTCGAAAAAGGCCTCAACGTCTTTTTGGAGATAGAGGTTCAGGGCGGAATGCAGGTTATGGAGAAACGCCCCGACTGCGTGAGTATTTTTATCACTCCGCCGTCGTTCGAGGAGCTGGAGAAGCGGCTCCGCGGCAGGGGTACCGAGGACGAGGCGACTATCCTCAAGCGCCTGTCCCGAGCGAAAGAAGAAAAAGAATTCGAAAAATACTACACCCATAAGGTGCTGAATGACGAACCGTCACGCGCGGCTCGTGAGATTATAGATATAATACATTCTTAAAGAAACAGAAAAGGAGTTATCAATATGAAAAAGGTAAATGTAGACGAACTGTTTGAGGGAAAGGCATCACGCTACGCACTTGTTATCGGCGTAGCAAAGCGCGCCAGACAGATTACACAGGATTTTGTAGACCAGGAGATTATCACTGACGAAAAGTCGGTGCTTCTCGCGATTGACGAAATCAAAGACCATAAAATCAACATCCTCGAACCGGAAGATGAAGACCTGTAATTTTGTCGTCGGAGTCGCGGTTGATAACACAACCGGCTCCTTTGATAAAATTTTTGACTACAGTGTTCCCGACAATCTTGCTGATATAGCCGAACCCGGCAGGAG
>CADAEZ010000091.1 GCA_902787145.1 uncultured Ruminococcus sp. | reverse complement strand
CTGGACCTTGAGTATGTTGCGCAGGAGCTTAAAACCCTCGGAATCGAGGAGTATGAGCGGTCGGTGAGAAATCTCGCGGACAAGGCGTTCGGACAAGAAGGCTCGGACGTGTCAGAATCCGAGGAGCTTGAGTATTTTGTTTTTTCGGGGTACTGCGGAACAGAGGGTAACGCGAATTACAACTATCTGAATAAACAGCTCGGCGGTGACGACAGTGGGAGTTCAAAGCGGAAATATCTGCTGAGGCGGATATTTATTTCCGGCGACGACCTCCGAAAAAGCTATCCGTTTTTTTACAGGCACAAAGCGCTGTATCCGCTGCTGCTAATTTACCGCCCGATAAAGGGTGCGGTCACACACCCAAAGGGAATAGCCGCAGAGTGCAAAAGATTAAAAGGCTTTAAGGTAAAAGAGTAAGGTTAAATTCTTCGGCAGGCTCAATAATTTAGCTGCACAAATTTCTTTTATAGAAAATAAAAACCAATATCAGAACAAAAAGCAACAGCGCGCAAACGGAGTGATCCGCTGCACGCTGTTTTCTTATGCGATTTATGCGCCGAGCCAGTAGCCGTTGCCTTTGACTTCGCTCTTGTTGGAGATATCGGTAGCCATGTAGTATTTGTCCTTGTAGCGCAGGTAGAGTCTGATTCCCATTCCCGTATCGGCAAATTTATCTGTAGTCATCTCGTAATAATTAAAACCGCCGTAGGCGTTTTCGAGCCTGATTGCAAATTCCGCGTTATCGCCGTCGGTCAGGTAAAACAGGTTTGTGTACAGCTCCCTTGTGCCGCGATAGTCCTTTGTAATTTCGATTATCACGTCTTTTAGGCTGACGTCATCGGGCAGCTTGATCGTAAAATTGTATTTGCCGTCGTCCATTCTGTAGCGGTTAGTGCAGTCGATGACCGAATGCGCTTCGATGTATGCGACGTTCTCCGGTTCAACGGGAATTTCCCTGATAATCGCGTCGGCAATTCTGTCTGCGCTTTGCATGTTTTCAACGGCGGAAGTCTCGTTTACGCCGTCCTCCTCAATTTTGTCGTCGATAAGCTCCGAGAAAAACTCCAGGTACTCCTTGCGGTCAGTTTCATTCAGGCGGTCGAGCTTGTCTGATAAATCGTTGATAAAAGCAGTCTTATTCATTACGTGCCTCCTTTGTTACAAAGTTATAAATAGCGGTGATCTCCTTCCATTCCTCCGAGAAGGCGTTGAGGCGGTCGATTCCCGCTTGGTTGATGTGGTAGTACTTTCTGAGCCGTCCGTTGTGCTCCACAGAGCGCACCGAGAGCATCTGAGCCTCCTCAAGCCGCCTGAGAACAGGGTAGAGGGTGGACTCCGAAACCTCGATATACGGCTTTACGGTTTTGATTATTCGGTAGCCGTAGCTGTCCTCGTCTCTGATGGCAGCAAGAACGCAGATGTCGATCAATCCCCGTTTTAACTGAGCGTCCATAATAATACCTCCTTTCAACTAATACTATACAATACATAGTATAATTTGTCAAGCAGTATTGCGGATATTTTAAAAGAAATTTTGCCGTAGGCAGCACCTCTGGATCGCCGTTTTTTCTAACGCGGCGGTTTACCGCGATTGACAAGCGGCTTTCACTCTAGTATAATACCTATTAATGACATAGACAATATAAGAAAAGCGGGTATAATTATGACGATTCAGCAGCTCAGATACATAATCACAATAGCCGAGCAGGGCTCGTTCAACAAGGCGAGCGAGGTTCTGTATGTTTCGCAGCCGTCGCTTACCGAATCCGTAAGGGATCTTGAAAACGAGCTTGGAATAACCATCTTTCTGCGCAGCGGCAGAGGAGTATCTCTGACGGGCGACGGAGTTGAGTTTTTGGGTTATGCGAGAGAGGCGTTTCATCAGATAGAGAACATCCGCGAACGCTACGGCGAGGGAGACCGAAAAAAGAAGTTCGGCGTCACCACCCAGCACTATTCCTTTGCGGTAAAGAGCTTTGTCGAGCTGGTAAATAAGCTCAGCACCGACGAATACGAATTTGCCATCCGCGAAAGCCGCACCCAGCAGGTTATCGACGACGTTGTCAGCATGAAAAGCGAGATCGGCATTCTCTATCTCAGCGACTTCAACACACCCGTTATCGGCAAGCTTCTCCGTTCCAACAAGCTCGAGTTCCACGAGCTGATCGCCTGCGAGGCGTATGTATATCTCTGGAAGGGTCATCCGCTCGCGCAAAATCCATCCATCCGCTTCGACGAGCTTGCCCAGTATCCCTGTCTGTCCTTTGAGCAGGGCGGCAACGGTTCAATGTACTTTGCCGAAGAGATACTCGCCTCATATCCTTATCCGCGCACGATAAAGGCGACCGACCGCGCCACAATGCTTAACCTGATGATCGGTCTCAACGGCTTCACGCTTTGCTCGGGCATTATCAGCGAGGAGATAAACGGCTCCGACTACATCGCCGTACCCTTCGCGCCTGACAGCGAGCACCCCGGCTGCACAATGCGCATCGGGTATATCACAAAGAAAAACCTCCGCCTCAGCAGGGTAGGCAAAATGTATATCGAGGAGCTTGAGAGGTATCTGAAATCCTGAACCGGATACCGCGTTTTATCGGGCTGACTTATGAGGATAAAAAAGCAAAAAATAACAATAAGCCAAAAATCCACCGAATGTCTTTTTCGGATTTTCGACGTAATTATGAACCGAATATAACCCAAAACAGATAAAAGGTTTTTGTATATTTATAAATTAATAGACAAAATCATTTAATATGTCCTCATTAGCCGATATATTCTTTTTTTTTTTATTTATAAAATGTACA
>CADAEZ010000090.1 GCA_902787145.1 uncultured Ruminococcus sp. | reverse complement strand
TATGTTGGCGAGGTTTTCTTCCGCCAAAGGCGGAAAAGTCAACGTTAATACCAATACATTCGTTGTCACGCCTTTGGCGTGAGGTTGTTTCCGTATACGAACGCCTTACGTATCACGGAATGGGTCGGAGCCCATTCCCTACGGTGTTAAAGTAACCTCGCTCAAGGGGAATCTCCTTTAAAAAGGGGTACTCGTTGCGGCATTATCAAGCCTTTGGCGCAACTTCCTCCAGCAGGCATACCGCGTGAGCCGAGATACCCTCGCCGCTGCCGGTGAAGCCGAGCTTTTCCTCGGTGGTAGCCTTGACGCTTATCTGTCCGATATCCACCGAGCACGCGTCGGCGATATTGCGCCGCATTTCGTCAATATAAGGGGCGAGCTTCGGTCTCTGGGCGATTACGGTGGAATCGATATTGCCGATTCTGTAGCCGTTTTCGCCGATTACGCGGCAAACTTCTTTTAGCAGGAGTATGCTGTCCGCGCCCTTGAACCTGTCGTCCGTATCGGGAAAAAGATGTCCGATATCTCCCAGCGCCGCCGCTCCGAGAATCGCGTCCATAATCGCGTGCAGCAGCACGTCGGCGTCGCTGTGGCCGAGCAGTCCCTTTTCGTACGGAATAACTTCTCCGCCGAGAATCAGCCTGCGGTTTTCCACCAGCTTGTGTACGTCATATCCGTGTCCGATTCTCATCTCACTCTCCCCTTTCCCTTATTATCATCTGTGCGGTCTTTATATCCTCGCGCGTAGTCAGCTTGATGTTCTGACCCTGAGAAATTATAATCTTCACCCTGCCGCCTATGCTCTCGACAAGCTGGCAGTCGTCGGTAATACCCTCGCTGTCGCCGTGCTCAAGCGCCCTGAGATAGAGGCTCTTTTCGAACACCTGGGGGGTCTGAACCGCGCGCAGGTCGGCTCGCCTGGGAGTTGACACTATTATATTATCCCCGTCCACGAGTTTTATCGTATCTGTGACAAGGGTGCCGAGCGCCGCGGCGCCGCATTCGAAAGCAGCTTTTACGACGTTCTCGATATCCGCGCTCTGTATCAGCGGACGGGCTCCGTCGTGAATCGCAAGGTGAGTAGTCCGCCCGTCACAGGCGAGGACTCCGTTTTTGACGCTTTCGTCACGAGTACTGCCGCCGGGCACAAGGGCTCTTACCTTAGCAAATCCGTTTTGCTCTATCAGCGAGCTCATCTCGGCCTTGTCGCTATCACGGCACACCACGACCACCGAGTCGATGATAGCGGCGGTCTCAAAGGCCGACAGCGTCCTCTCGATAACCGTCCTGCCGCACAGGTCGATAAACTGCTTGCTCTTTTCGAGTCCCATACGGGTCGAGCTGCCGGCGGCGACTATGACAGCGGATACAAAGCCGCTCATATCTTTTCAAAAGCCTGTCTGAGGTCTGCTATGATATCCTCTTTGTTCTCGATACCGACCGAGAAACGAATCATATTCGGCTCGATACCGCAGGCCTTTAGCTGTTCGTCGGTCATCTGGCGGTGAGTAGCGCTTGCCGGATGCAGACAGCAGGTTCTCGCGTCAGCTACGTGGGTTACGATAGCGGCGAGCTTAAAGTTCTTCATTAGCTCCTCGGCAGCCTTGCGGCCGCCCTTTACGCCGAAGGACACTACTCCGCAGGTGCCGTTGGGCATATATTTCTGCACAAGGTCATAGTACTTGCTGCTTTTGAGCGACGGATAGTTGACCCACTCGACCTTGTCGTTATTCTCAAGATACTCGGCGACCGCCATAGCGTTCTCGCAGTGTCGGGGCATTCTGAGGAATAGAGTCTCCAGTCCGAGATTGAGCAAAAACGCGTTCATCGGCGACTGCTGGGGTCCCATATCTCTCATAATATGAGTACGCGCCTTTGTGATAAACGCCGCCTTGCCAAAGCTCTCGGTGTATACAAGTCCGTGATAGCTCTCGTCGGGCTCGGTGAGCATCGGGAACTTGCCGTTGTTCCAGTCAAAATTACCGCTGTCAACCACTACTCCGCCCAGGGCTACAGCGTGGCCGTCCATATATTTTGAGGTCGAATGGATGATGAGGTCGGCTCCCCACTCAAAGGGACGAAGGTTTATCGGAGTCGGGAAGGTGTTGTCCACGCACAGCGGTACTCCGTGGGCGTGAGCGCAGCGGGCAAACATCTCGATATCAGCCACGTCAAGCGACGGATTGGTCACCGACTCGGTAAACACCAGTTTGGTATTTTCTCTAAAAGAATTATTAAGCTCTTCCTCGCTTACGTCCGAGGCGACAAAGGTGCAGTCGATACCGAGGTCCTTCATTGTCTTTGCAAAGAGGTTAAAGGTACCGCCGTAGACGGCTGACGAACAGATTATGTGGTCGCCGCACTTGCAGATATTTGTCACAACCGTCAGCGATGCCGCCTGACCGGATGAGGTGAGCATAGCGCCCACACCGCCTTCGAGGTCGGCGATTTTCTTTTCGACAGCGTCCAGGGTTGGGTTGGCGAGTCTTGTATAGAAAAATCCCGCGGCCTCAAGGTCAAACAGCTTGCCCATATCCTCCGAGGTCTCGTACTTAAAGGTTGTGCTCTGCGCGATCGGAACTACGCGCGCCTCTCCGTTCTTAGGCGTATAGCCCGACTGGATACATTTTGTCTCAATTTTCATTTTCATACTCCTTTATGTAAACAATGATTTTATATAGCCTGTGGCAAAGTCCGTACAGAATATTACAAGGGCTACGAGGATGATAAACAGTATCGCGCTGACTACGCGCACAGCGGTACGCTTGCGGTCGGACATCTCCTCCGCTTCGTCCTGCTGCGGAAATTCCTCGTCAACAATCTCGCACCCTTCAAGCTTTATAGCGCCGATACCGACGGCGACGTCATATGCCTTTTCGTACAGCTCGTACGGCACGAGGATGTCGAACCCGTCCATATCCATACCGGTGAGAACCTGAGAGCTGCCCGTGACCATATGTCGGGTATATACGCTCGGAATGCCCTCGTCGGACAAAGCCGCCTGTACCCTGTCGCGCTCCAAAACGTCGCCCGAGCACAGGAACACCGATGTCTGCTCGTCCTCGATAGTCTTGAGCACACGGCTCTTGCAGTCCTCGCAGGTACACACGAGATCCGAGTCGTTATACAGCTTTTTGCATTTGGGACAATATTTCATAATATTACCTCCCTTTTGAGATAGATACATTATACCAAAGAGAGGATAATAATGCAAGCGGTGGATTTAACATAAGTAACCGGGATAGAGCAACAAAATGCTTCCCCCATCAGGGGGAAGCTCAAACTGTAGAAAAACTAATTAATAGAAGTAGTTCGGATTAAGCGTTGTAGGGACAGGCCTCAGCCGGAGACGGTTCCTTAGCAGGAGACGGCAACCATTTTGTCGCTTTGCGACATTTCCCCTGAAAGGGGAATTCCCCTTTAAAAAGGGGTACGGTACATTGTAGGGAACGGCCTCCGTGCCGTTCCGAGGCGCG
>CADAEZ010000089.1 GCA_902787145.1 uncultured Ruminococcus sp. | reverse complement strand
GGCAAGAAATACATTGACTATCTCAGGGAAGTATTTTTTAAGCCACTAAATATGAATCATACAGGCTCGATTTTTGAGCTTAAAGACAAGCCCAAGTGGGCAAAGGATTTCAGCTATACCGAAAAGGAAATGGCAGGCGGAATTGAGCAGGGACTTGCAAAAGGCGCAGGAGATATTATCTCGACCGCCGGAGATATGATAATCTGGATGAACTCACTAAAGGACGGAAAGGTCGTATCGAAAAAGAGCCTCAAGAAAATGACTACTCCCTACACCGACGAGAGCGACGCATACGGCTACGGACTGATGCTCAATATGTCGGACGGATACGGGCACCAGGGCTCTATCAGCCACTTCAACTCCTGCGACTACATCAACCCGGACAAAAATCTGACGATTTTTATGTCGAGCAACGTGTTGTCATCCACAACAGTTTTTGAACAAGTAAAAAAGTTAATAGATAATATATAGACGAGCTGTCGCACAAAAAGCGACAGCTCGTCTTATTAGCAATTTTAAACTGATTGATTTTACGTATTTCTTAGCCGGTTTAGCCTGAGCTTATTACATTAGCATTAACTTTTTATATGCCTCAGCGCGGCCTTTTCTATACGGCTGACCTGCGCCTGGGATATTCCTATTTCCTCGGCAACCTCCATCTGGGTTTTGCCCTTAAAGAACCTGAGCCCGATAATCCTTTTCTCACGTTCGGACAGGTCTCGGATATTGTCCCTTATCGAGATTTCGTCGATCCAGTCGGAGTCGTCACAGCTGTCTCCTATCTGATCCATAACATAAATCGTGTCGTTGCCGTCAGTAAACAGCGGCTCGTACAAAGACACCGGGTCTACAATTGACTCCAACGCAAGCACTACGGTATGTTTGGGCAGACTGAGCTTTTCGGCGATTTCCTCAACTGTTGGCTCACGGTTCAGCTCGTTTGTGAGCTGCTCCTTGACCTGCATTGCGTGATACGCGGTATCCCTCATTGAGCGCGAGACGCGCACGGCGTTATTATCGCGCAAGTAGCGGCGAACCTCGCCGATAATCATCGGTACACCGTAGGTCGAGAAACGCACGTCAAGATTACAGTCGAAGTTATCTATCGCCTTTATGAGTCCGATCACGCCTACCTGAAACAAATCGTCGGGATTCTCTCCCCGATTCTGGAACCGCTGAATAACACTCAACACCAGCCTAAGATTTCCGTTTATCATCCTTTCTCGGGCGAGCTTTCTTTCCTTGGGAGTACCGTTGTTAATGGTTTTCAAGAGTTCTTTCTTCTCCTTTTCGCTTAGAACAATCAGCTCGGATGTATTAACTCCGCAAATCTCAACCTTATTAAACTGCACAAAACCTCTCCTTATAAAGCTTACTATCAACAGTATTGCCAATAAAGAGAGATGTATTCTGAGTTGATTGCCGATAAACAAAAAGCTGACACCCTAAACAGGATGTCAGCAAAAATTATTTGATTATACTTTTGGCGAAATCAGCGGCAGCCTTGAGGTCGTCATCATCAGGTCTGCCCTTGTGGATTCCCTTAAACTCACCCTTGCAGTGAAATTCGCGCTTATCCATTGCTATTCCTGCCTTTTCAGCCTCAGCCTTGACCTTCTTGTATGTTGAATTAAGCATAGCGGCGGATCCGAAGTTGACTATTCGCCCTACCTTACTGCTGTCAAGCGAGCGGATAAAGCTTCTTACTTCGGGGTCAATGCTGAACGCGTAGTAGGAATTGCCGAGAAAGAGTATGTCAACATAGTCGTTAATCGGCTCGCTTATCGGCAGAGCCTCGGCACCGACAGCTTCACCAACAGCTTTGGCGAGTCGTTTAGTATTGCCTGTTTTTGTGTAGTATCTTACAGCGATCTTCATACTATCCTCTTACAGTGCCGCTTCGACGGCTTCTCTGACTTCTTTCATATCCACAGTCGGCTCGAAACGACCAATCACCCTGCCCTCACGGTCAACCAGGAACTTGGTAAAATTCCATTTAATATAAGCCTTGTCGCCGAAAGACTTGTTGTTCATATCGGCGAATTTTTTAAGCGCCTTATTCTTTATGCCCTTTCCGAAGCCCTCAAAAGGTTTTTCGGTGGCAAGATAGGCAAAGAGCGGATCAGCGGTGTCGCCGTTGACGTCGATTTTCTTAAACTGAGGGAACTCAGTACCGAACTTTAGCGTACAGAACTGATGAATATCCTCGTCGGAGTCCGGAGCCTGGTTGGCAAACTGGTTACACGGGAAATCAAGTATCTCAAAACCCTTATCCCTGAGGTCGCGGTACATTTCCTCCAAAGGTTCATAGTGCGGAGTAAAGCCGCAGCCGGTCGCTGTGTTGACGATAAGCAGTACCTTACCCTTGTAATCGGACAGGCTGACGGAATTATCCTTTAAATCCTTTACGGTAAAATCATAAACTGTTTTCATAATCTTGTCTCCTAAAATAATAAATTGATTTCATATTATCACAGGATTAATGTAAATACAATATTTAATCTGAAATGAGGTAAATTTCCCACAAAAGAATTAATAATCCTCGTACTTCGTAGTGCCGTCGCTGTATTTTATCTCATAATAACCATGTCCGGAGCCGTCGCAGTCGGGGAATTTCTTTCTCGACACTTCGGTTTTACCGCCGGAAGCCTTGGACTTGGATACGGTGCTCTGCGTCTTAGCTCCCTGAGTTACTACCTTGTCAACAGGCTGTTTGGTTATCTTTTCGGAGATTTTCTTTCTGCTTTTTTCTTTTCCGTTGAGATAAACTACCTCGTAGGTAATCTCCTTTGTGCCCTTCTGTCCCTGAGTAGTAACCTTGCTTGTGCCGGAGGGGACTGAGGATGAGGTGATGTACCTTGTCTGATAGTCGATATACTCTGTCTTTTTCTCGGTTTCAACATTAGATTTTTCGATGGTGATCGTCATATTGTTTGTGACGGGAGTTTTACGCTTAGGAGTGAGCTTGTCGTGCTTTTTAACTTTAATATTCTGCTCCTTGAGGAAACCGCCGACTGTCTTTTTCAGAGTAAAATACTCTGTTTTAGCGCCGTCGGAGTCTACAATAACCTTTAGCTTATTGGTCACGACGATTTCCATATTATCACTGAGCTTTTCGTCAAGCGGAAAGTTTACACTGTCGTTTTCGGTGAGAGCTACTCCGGCCTTTTCTATCGCGTCCTTAACCTTGGCTCCGGCGAGAGTGACCTCGACCGTTTTCGCGTTAGCGATAACCTTGGCTTTGACAGCTCTTTGGATGTCGATTATGGTTTTCTTGTTTACTACGCTGTTCTTTTTCGGAGTTACAGCGTCGTTTTTGCCTAGAGAAATCTCAGCCTCGCCGAGAATCTCGGAGACAGTTTTACCTGCGTCGACTTTGATTTCGGTCGTAGTTTTTTTGTCCTGAATTTTAACATTGACCTGTTGCTTTGAGCAACCTGCAAAAGCGCTCGCCGCCACTATCACGGTCAGTACCGCTACTAATAATCTTTTACCCATTTTAATACCTTCCTTGTTTTTCTTATACTGTTTTATTTATAAGGGAAAGCTGTTCTTTCCCGTTATCAGCGATTAATTCAACTTCGGCGCCTTCGGCTA
>CADAEZ010000088.1 GCA_902787145.1 uncultured Ruminococcus sp. | reverse complement strand
CGGAAATGAATACTATTCAGATACGGCAACCTTTGAAAAGCAGGGTAATATATTCAGGGCAACAAAGACAGAACCGTATACAACCGAATAAGTTTAAGCCCACCGCAAATGCGGTGGGCTGAACTGTATTTACATATTATTCGCCATGAAACAAAAAGAATATAAATACATTTTTCATAAAATCAACCGAATAATTCAATAAAAGTAACATCAAAGCTCTTTGACTTTGTGATAGGCTTGCCGTCGGTTCTGGCAATATAAGATGTTCCGATGCTTCCCGAGGAAATGCTTTTAGCGTTAGTTTTTATGTAGGAACCACTATACTCCCAGTAAGTCCAGGTTGACCACTGATTGTAATAGCCGCTTTTCTTTTCCCATCCGAAAGTCAGCAATAACGGATGTTTTATGTCAATTCCCGCTGATTTGAATTCTTCCGTTAAGTTGCCTTGGATTCTGCTGATGAACTTATTTTTTTCTATGTCGGTCCAGTTTCTGTAACTTGAACCTGCCTTAATTGCTCCGCCATAGTTATCGCAATTTGGCTGGTTTTTTGAATCGCTGACGCACACTCTTCCACCGAGAACATAGCTATACGGGCAATATGTCAATCCCTTTCTTTCATAATTAAAATAACGCGGAGATGAGGATTTGTAAATATTCACATCGCTTGCGCCTTCTTTTTTAGTCGAGCTGAAATCTATACCATCGACAACTACCGCCTTATTGTCAGGCTTTGAGTCTCTTGTGTAGTAAAGATAACGTTTTGCTCTCGAGGAACCTGCGTCAAGATTTCCTTTGAAACCTTTAGTCGGCGCAAGGTAGTATGTCAAACCGTCAATTACAATTGTCGGATCGGTTTTATCCTTTAATATAACGAAGTCTTTAATGGCTTTGCTGTAATCGGTAGTTGTTTTATATCCCAAATAAATATAATACGGGTAATCAAATACATCAATATCGTATATACCCTTTGGGGATGTCTTCGCAAGGCCCTTAGTGTTGTTTTGTGTAAAGGTATAGCCCTCTTTTGCGAGATTATTCATAAGCTTGCTATAGTCATAGTAAGAATCCGAGCAAGTGAGCAAAATGTCACTGACAAAGCTTATGCTTTTGCTTTCGCTTATGCCTTGTGAGGTTGCGTTTATCTGCGACGCGGGATGACCGACTGTATCATAAGACTTATCCAGCCAATTTGCGGCGGATTCCACTCTTTTCTGAAGCTTGGTAAAGGTCGTTTCCTTGTGATATGTCATTACCTTTTCGTGAGCGAATACGATCATCATAGCTCTCGAAAGCAATGCTTCGGCAGTGGTTCTCTGCGCCGATCTGAATTCATAGCACTGTGAATCGAAGTTATACTTGTAAGAACAGAGCGTATCATAACGCACGATGGGATTTGTAGTGTCGTTCTTCGCGAGCTTATCCGCGACATGACCGAGTTCTGTTTTTAAATTCTCATAAGAAGATTTAAAATCATCGAAAACAGGATCTTTGGGATCAAGGCCTCTTTCGATCATATAATCAATGAGCTTATTATTGTATTCCTCAAGCTGCTCGTCGTTCATTCCCTTCACATTCGGGAGATATTCTTTGTATTTATCAAAATCTTCCTCACGGGGCATTTTGTCGAGCTTGCCTGCTTTTACCGCTCCCTCAAGCGCCATATACATAGCGCCTTTTTCCATTAATTCCTCCTGAAGTTCGATATCTGCTTTTAAATCATCCAGGTTTTCTCTGTATCTGTCGTTCTCAGCTTCCTTTAAGTCCTCCTTAACCTTATCGAGCATATCCATTATTTTATACTGGTTGTCAATAATCGTATCAAGCTTACCGTTAATAACGGAGAATTGCTCCATAATCTTATCCTGATCGGATTGGATAGCTCCTGTTGCTTCCAGAACACTCTTTCCTATAGAATACACCTGTCCCGCGATCTGACCATAATAGCAGATCTTACCGAACAGTGTGTTACATCCTCTTGTGTATTTCTGGATTTCGAGCAATGTTTCAGCGTTTAAATCAAGGTCTTTGCCCAATGCTTCACTTGAATAATTACGTGTGTATGAATCTTCTTTTGAAGTCTCGCCGCCCCAAGCGTTTACAAGCGAGCCCGCGGCAAGAATAATCGTGCCTTTCATATTCATAGTTTCGGTTGTCTGACCGTTCGCGGGAACAGAAAGGATAAGCTCGGCGAGCGTGTCGTCCTCAGCCTTTACCGATACTGTCTTCGCTTCCTTGAAGTCATCGGCGAAGGTAATCGCGTCTGCTTTGAAGTTTTTATTAAAAGAACCGTTGTTGGCGTAGAGCTTGAGCGTTAATTTGAGGTTTTTGCCGTCTTTTTCAGCATAGTCGAATACAGGATAGAAGCTTGCCTGAGAAAGCGCGGCATCGGTCTTATAGCCGTCAATCGTCATTTCCTTATCGCTGAACTTATCGGCAAAGTCGTTAGCGCTCTTTACCTTATCGGCTGAGAAAGTAACCTTCACGGTGCTGTCGTTGATTTTTTTAACGGAGACAGTCTTTGCTCCTTCGAGCTTTATATTGTCCTTTGTAAGCTTGTTGACGTCGGCAACGCCGTTGACCTTAAGCTCGGTTGTGATATTGTCGTTATCATATTTCAGCGTTTCGGCGTCAAGATAAGCTCCAGCAAGCTGAATGTCTACCTTTGCGGTTACATCGGCGTAGCCGTCCTTGATACCGCTCGGCTTAACATTGACGGAGCCCCACTGATAAGCGCCCGCCTCATTTCTGACAGGCGAGCCCTTAAGCTGAACGGTAAGGTTTTTATCGGATGCGGAAACGCTGTTGATTTTCATTTCGGAAAAAGCGTTGCCAAGATAAATATCACCCTTGCTTATACCGCTTTCAAATTCGCTTCCCTCAAGCGCGAGAGTAACCTTAATGTTTTTCGCGTTTGAAACAACAGACTTTACGTCGGGCGTAAGAGTAATTTCGGGGAAGTCAACGTCTGCCGCTACACTTGATTTCGCTTTAGTAAAATTAATAAAATAATAATGTGTCGGATTCAAAGCGGCGTTTTCATCTGTAAACGTGATATCATAACCGCCGTTCGAGTTAGCTTTTACGCTGTTAACCTTTACCTCGTTGTTTGCGTCAGTGCTTATCTCCACATTTTTCGCGGAAATTTTTGAAAGGTCAACCGTATCAGACTTTACCGTTGTTGTGTATTTTCCGTCCTTGGAAAACTTAACAGCGGTCGCGGTGATTGCCGCTTCATCCTTCTTCTCATCCTTCTTTTCGCCGCAAGCGGTGAAGATTGACATCGTCATTACAAGTGTGAGAACAAGAGCGAGAAGCCGATTCATTTTTCTCATAGTAGTACTCTCCTTTAAATTTTTTAATCGATCATCCGTCGATCAACTGCCTGTATTATATCACAGTGATTCCGGATTTTCAACGAACAATATTACAAAAAAATGTAAACTAAGCTACACATAAGAGCTTATCTGTAAAATAAGTCAACATATTAAGGAAAAAACTTTCGGTTATTGCTGTAAAGATTGAAACGTAAATCACTGTGCTTTTTAATACTTATGTAAGATGACATTTCCGGAAACATCTTTAATTGATCAGCTTTATCCTTTTTTCGTTGAAAAATGATCAAAACACTTGACAAAAGCCAAAACATAGAATATAATAAACCTACTATATAGATATGTATTATATGTTTTGAGGTTGATCGTTATGAAAATAATCGTCAGTACGGATAGAATGATGGGCGGCATCTGTATGATGTCTTGTTCTGCGTGCTTATAAAAGCCTCGGTCTGAACCGTTTATTGTACAGAGGCGTGAAAGCGCCTCTTTTTCT
>CADAEZ010000087.1 GCA_902787145.1 uncultured Ruminococcus sp. | reverse complement strand
TTTATAAAAAATATATTAAATATCGTACTCTTCTAATCATATTACACCTGATAAAAAATTTTTTCTCCTTAATCTGTATATTTTGATTACGAAACAGTACGAAATAGGTCGAAAAAAAAGTAGAATTTGGGTATAATACACCGTGTTATTAAGTACGAATAAGAAAATATGGAATGGGCTTAACCCCATATATTTACTATATTTCCACACTTATCGCTCATTGCATAAATGCAAACAGAATGGGGTTCAAGAGGCCGCTGGTTCGACTCCAGTCACTCGGACCAAAAGAGGCGATTTCCGAATCGCCTCTTATCTTTTGCTAAAATATCCGAAAATGGCTTAAATACTGGGGTTGCAAGCTGTTTGTCGAGGTAGTGAGTGTATGTTTCGGATAAGTTAAATTAAGTAAAAATACTATCATTTTTGCTTCAAAATGCTATCAACATTACCATACTAGCAACATATACAGAAATAGAAGCGGTTATACAAGTAAAAACCGAAGTGATATTTTTTATTGTATCATTAATAGTATTACATCTAAATTCTACAATTGTTATACCACAAAAGGCACACAACCGTCATTACTTTCGGTTATGTGCCTTCTTGTTTTTTACGGAGCTATTTTTTCACAGCCCCTTTTGTATAAGGCTGAACGCGTATAATGGCTCAATTATGTTTTTTCCTATTCTTTAAATACTTTTTGCATAGCATTTTTTAAGTCGTTTATAATATCATCCGCGTCCTCGATTCCTACACTGAAGCGGAAGAAGCCGTTACGAAATTCTTCGGGATAAAGATACTGTCGTTCATCGTTCTCGCCGATAAATACAATAAGGCTTTCATCGTGTCCAAGCGACACCGCGGAAGTGATTACGCGCAGGTTCTGAACAAATCTGTTGTGCGTATCATGGTCGGCTTTCAGTCCGAACGACAGTACTCCGCCATAGCCGTTAAGCATCTGTTTCTTCGCCGTCTTATATCCCTTATTGCTCTCAAGTCCAGGATATGCGACGAAGCTCACGCACTCCTGCTTTTCCAGCCATCGTGCAACCTTCAAGGCGTTTTCGTTATGCTGTTTCATTCTCAGAGGCAGAGTAACCGAACCGCGCATAATAAGCCACGCGTTGAACGGGCTTATCGTTGCGCCGAGGTTAACCTGCGACTGAGCTCGCACAATATCGAGATACTCTTTCTTTCCGATTATCGCTCCGCCCATAGCGTCGCCGTGACCGTTGATGTATTTGGTCAGACTCTCTACAGTAAAATCGGCGCCAAGCTCAATCGGGCGCTGATTATACGGAGAAGCAAATGTATTGTCAACCGACAGAAGCGCTCCGTTCTCGTGCGCAATTTTTGCAATCTCTCTGATATCGCTGACCGTAAGCGTCGGATTTCCCGGGGTTTCAATATGAATCAGCTTCGTATCGGGACGAACCGCGGCTCTTACCGCGTCAAGGTCGGATGTATCAACAATAGTTGTTTCGACGTTGAACTTATTATTAAACAGCTCATTCAAAAGTCTGTAAACCGCGATATAGGTCACACTTGAGAACACTACGTGGTCGCCGCTTTTCAGCAACGCAAAGAACAAACCTGACAATGCCGCGACTCCGCTCGCAAGCACAACGCAATCCTCGCCGCCTTCGAGAGAGGCGAGCTTTTCCTGCAGGTATTTTTGATTTGAACCGCCGTTGCGTGTATAAAGATTGCCGTCCGCACTCGACCAGTTCATATCTGTCGGGTCATAAGGCAGTTCATAGCTGTTTGCCATAGTAATAGGACGCTTTATCGCGCCTGTTTCGGCGTCAACGTCGTTTCCTGTATGGACAGCTCTTGTACTGAATCCAAATTCATTTCCGTAAGTTCGTTTTGACATTTGTTTACCTCTTATCCATTGTCTTCGCAAGCCTTGTTCCGATTGTCTGGAAAAGCTGAACGAGAATAATCAGAATAATTACGGCAATTAACATAACAAGATATTTGTAACGGTAATAGCCGTAGTTGATTGCAATTTTGCCCAGACCGCCTCCGCCGAGAATTCCGCTCATAGCCGTGTATCCGAGAATTGTCGTTATTGCTATGGTTACTCCCGAAATCAGCGACGGAACACTCTCCGGGAGCATTACCTTCACGATAATCTGGAACGGCGAAGCTCCCATACTCTGGGCTGTCTCGATGATACCGGGGTCAACCTCACGCAGACTTGTTTCGACAAGGCGCGCAACAAACGGAAACGCCGCGATTACAAGCGGTACGATTGACGCGGTTGTGCCGACGGTTGTGCCGATGATAAAGCGCGTTATCGGAAACACAAGTATCATCAATATCAGGAAAGGAACCGAACGCAGCAGATTGATGAGCAGATTCAGAAACGACATAAGCGGCTTTGGAAGCGGCAAAACGCCGTCCTTCTCTCCTACTACGATTAATACTCCGAGCGGCAATCCGATTATTACAGCAAACAACGTGGCAAGAATTGTTACATAAAAGGTTTCCCAGAGTGCAAACGGGATTTCGTTGACCAGAATATCGAGTGTTTCGTCGATTACTTCCTGTGAAAAAACATCAGCGAACATAATTTACCTCCTCCGATAAAACGCCGTCAATTTCATTGAGATAATTCTTTGCGATCAAGAGCGATTTCTCATCCGCAAAGCTTAAAATCATAACGCCGTGCGCCTTGTTGCCTATGCTTTTTGTTGAGGCAGAAAGAATATTTGCGGCGATTTTCTTTTCAATCGCAAGCTGAGCAATAAGCGGTGTGTCGGTTGCTTCCGCTCCGTTGAAAATTACGCGCAGAGCAAAGCTCGAATGAACCTCAACCTCGCTGTCGTCGGGATAGACGAGGCTTTTTGCCGCCTTTGACTTAGGCGAACGGAAGATTTCCGCTACTTCTCCGATTTCGGCGACCTCACCGTTGTCGAGTATCGCAACCTTATCGCAAATTTCCTCAATAACGCTCATCTGGTGGGTGATTACGATTACGGTGATACCAAGCTTCTTGTTAATATCGCGAATCAGCGAAAGAATTGAGCGAG
Source organism: uncultured Ruminococcus sp. (assembly GCA_902787145.1). Classification (GTDB taxonomy): domain Bacteria; phylum Bacillota; class Clostridia; order Oscillospirales; family Acutalibacteraceae; genus Ruminococcoides. Next base: position 794 of record CADAEZ010000087.1, on the reverse strand, counting down.
TTGTCTTTGGGTCGAGAGCGCTTGTGGCTTCGTCGCAAAGCAGCACCTTAGGATTTGTCGCGAGGGCTCGGGCAATTGCGATTCGCTGCTGCTGACCGCCTGAAAGCTGTGACGGATATGCCTTTGCCTTGTCGCTCAAACCGACAAGCTCAAGCAACTCAAGAGCGCGTTTTTTTGCGTCCCTTTTGTTCACTCCCTCAAGCTCTAAGGGCAGACAGATGTTCTTCAGACAGTTCCTCTGCATAAGCAGATTGAAGCCCTGAAAAATCATAGTGACGTTTCGGCGGATTTCACGCAGCTCCTTATCCTTCAGGCTCAGAAGATTCACGCCGTCAATTACGACTTCGCCCTCTGTCGGCTTTTCAAGCATATTGATACAGCGCACAAGCGTGCTTTTTCCCGCGCCGCTCATTCCGATTATTCCGAATATTTCGCCGTCGGCTATGGTAATGTTTATGTTTTTCAGAGCGTCGAGGTTTCCGTCGGAAGTTTCAAAGCTCTTTGATAGGTTTTTTAATTCAATCATAATTTCACCCTGTCTATAGAAAAGCGCCGACCGTCTCGCAGTCGGCGCGATAATGAATTTAAAGTGGGTTTATCTAATGGCAAGAATTTGTTTATTTCAAGGCGTCAAGGTTAGTCTGCTTGCCGCCGTAAAGTCCGAGAGGCTCAACGTGGATTGTAGCGATTGAAGCAATCTTTGTGCCGTTTTCCTTGTTGAAGTCCTCGAGGTACGGGAGATGCTGGAAGTAGTTTGCGTCGAGCTCGCCGCTGTCAACAACGTTGTTGGGCTG
>CADAEZ010000086.1 GCA_902787145.1 uncultured Ruminococcus sp. | reverse complement strand
AACGAAGCAGTGTCAGACGATACTGTTAATACCGCTGTGACAAAGGATAAAGAAACAAACGAGTCCGACACCGTCAAGGTCAAGGTCGAAAGTGTAAAAGCTAATTCCAACGGCGGCTACGATATCACCTTTACCGATGAAAACGCTGTTTTGAATCCTACAAGTTATTACGATATAAGCTTTACCAAAGCTAAAGAAAAAGTAACTGTAGCTGTCGATTATCCTGAAATCACTCTTACTCCCGATATCAAGTTTGTAACACCTTCCGACAATAAGGTAAAAGTCAGTCTCGCTATAAAGGGCAGCGAGTTTGAGGAAGAAATCAGCGACTCCGACATTACGCTTGATAACGCTTTCAAAAAGATGAGCGCAAAGATAATTTCCTCGTCCGCAAATAACCTTACTCTTGAACTCAAAGGCAAAATCGTAAAAAACGAGGCAGGCGCTTATCAGTGGGGAAAAATCAACGTAAGCTCATTCGCTGTTAAAGACGCTTACGGCGAAGTATCGGCAAAGGTTGATGTCAAGCTCAATTACGCGGGATTTGACGCGTCATCGCTCAAATTCAGCGACGGCAAAATTACTGCCGAATTAAAGGTTTACGGCGTAGCCGACGTAAATAAGCTGACAAAGGACAACGTCAAGGTTGACGGCGTGACTACCGAAGCGGTTGAGAAGAAGGATGACAATACTCTCACTGTTACTTTCTCGGCAAAAGACATCGAAAACGTCAACGGCTTTGTAGATAAAGTATCGGGAAAGAAAATGACACTCGGCGAGTATAAAACAGAGGTCGAGCTTTCACAGTCAAAATTCTATCCCGTATTCGACTTTGTTGAACAGGACGGAGATAATTTTGCCCTTACGTTAAAGCTCTACAGTCTATTCGGATCATTTGACAAAGGTATCAACATTAAGCAATTCACCTTCTCTGACGGCTTCAAGGACGCAAAGGCTGAATCCGTAAAGCTCGACAAGGACGGGATCGCTACCTTAATTATTTCCGTTCCCTCAAACGGTCAGACGAGCGAAAAATTTAATACTAACGGAACGATCACGCTTGCGGCTGACGCTCTTGTAAACGCGTGGGGCGACAAGGCTTCCAAAGACAGCGCTTACACCCGTGAGTATTCCAACGAAACTCTCGGCAAGGATGTTACTTTAAACAAGGATACTCTGCTCGAGATACAAAAATTTACCAGAGGAAAAAATACGACCTTCGGTACTATATGCTACTGGGGCGGAGTAGCAGGTCAGGTAGGCTCTATCGCTAAGACCATACTTGAAATAACAGGCGTTATCAAGTCTGAGCACGTTCAGGTTATGGAGAAGCTTGAGGAAATAAATAAAAAGATTGACGGCGTACTCAATAATCAAAAGAAAATAATGAGTATGCTCGACGACATTAAAAAGGAACAGAAAGAATCCCAAAACGACGATTACAAGGACAAGATCGATACCTTAAGTAATTATGTAAACATAATGGAAGATGAGCTTTCTGTCGGAGCGCTCTATATGGCGTTGGAAAAAGCTAAAAAGAACGGCGAGATTGAGGAAATCCCGTCATTCGAGGGGCTGGACGGCGAAAGGCTGAACGAAGAAGTGAAAAAGTACGAAAAGTACATCCCGATAACTGAGAATATGTCGGAAAAGGAGATCTATAAATACAGCGACGAGTTGGTTGATTTCATTATTGATCAATCAAAAGACAAGAAAATCAGAAGATTCGCTTCCTTTGAGAACAACTACAACAATCTGCATGAAGCTCTGTTAAAGGTAACCAACAAAATCAAAAAAACAGACGGTACAGATCCCTTTACACGCTACGATGAGCTTTGTTCTATGAAATATAACTTCGACTCGCAATGCTACTTCTTCCGCGCGTCACAGAGAGATACCGCGCTTGCTCTTATGGCAAGAGCGATGGCTGTTGTATCCGTAGTGGAAAAAGGCTTTACCGATCCCACCAACCCTACCTTCACAAACGCGAGAGAAGCCGTAAAAGCTGCCACTAAGCATATTGATGAAGAATTCATAGATAACCTCGGCCACGCTCCTGAGGACATTAAGGCTTTCCCGCGCAAGGAAACTAAAAGATTAGGAAATTACTTTATCTCTGATCTTGCTGTAGGCGGCGACACTAACGCAGAAGCCGCAAAGAAAGCGCTGACAGACCACGGCTACCTTGTTATCGACAGAGACCTCAATGAAAAAGCGGGCGGACACTTTGTATATCTCGGATATAAGGTAACAACTGATTTTGATAAGGCTATTAAACACGTAATTCTTAGAACAGCCGGGGAAAAAGTTACTGCTTTGAAGAATACTAATCCTATTCCCGCGTTTGGTGAAAGCGGATTTGTAAATAACAAAGGCGATCTGAATCACAAGGCTGGCGGTAATTATATTTATTTGACTGCCGGATACACTGGTTGGTGGACATACGGCAGTAAATCCGCGATATCCGAACTCTATATAAACGGCACTAAAGAAGGCAGTGTTCAAAAACTGGATCTCAATAAATCGGCGGGCGGCTCTGACCTTTATCTCCACCAAAGGATTGCGCGTTACGAAAAATTTACGGGGCTGATCCTTGATAACGATCCCGAGTATTATCCGTACTCATATGTTCTGGGCAAAAAAGTATCAATAGGCACAAGACAACAAACAGGATTAGATGATTATAATGTTGAAGAAATAAAAAACGCTCTCAAATACCCTGACGGGTCCTGCAGAGCATGGACGGGTGACGAAAGGGAAAAATTCGTTGAGCGCATGGGAAGCAACACACTCGAGCAGGAGTTTAAGAGCGCGGGAATAAACGGCGCAAAAAGAAACTTTGCGATCAGTATGAGTGTGGATAGTTTTAGTGTGTTTGGCGATTATATCCCTCTTGATTCTAATTCGATTAAAAGTGCTTTATATGATAACTTTGGCGCTAGATATGGTGAATGCTCAAATAATAATAAAAGAACTCCTGAATATAACTTTACTTTTATGAATCTTTATGATTATTCTCAGAATAAAACAAGAGTTGAGGATGAGATTAAAGTGGTTAGTTCTCTTGCGTCATATACAAACTTCCGTAGTGATCGTAACACACCGAGAACTAAAAAGATCGACACGATAATCGTCGATGAGGCGAAGTCGAATTATTCTATTGAGAAGCTTGGTTCTCTTGGTTGGTGTCCTAATTACGGCATAGACAGCAACGGAAAAATAGGCGCGTACGTTAAAGAATCAATTATCACCGATCTTTTACAGCGTCCTCAGTACGATGATCGCGCAGTCAGTATCTATTTGGCGTCCGAAGATAATTATCCATACAAAATCACTGACAAAGCATATGATTCTTTGGTGAAACTCATCGCTGATATATGTAAGCGCAACGGTATTAAAAAATTTGTTTGGGATTCAAATAAGGATAATCGTGTGAACCTCAGAAACGGCGCGAACTGTGTTCACGCAATTGATTTCGCCTACAGAACCTATGGTATGAACGGTGAATTGTTTGGGAAAATGGGTAGTATTGCAAATCGAGTAAACGAAATATTAAACTCAAACAAATAACACCTTTGCAAATTTATCGCAACAGATGTTAAAGGATTCTATTTGATAATAGTATCAGGTAAACTATCCAAAAAACTAAAAATTGAATTTACAGTATAAAAGACCGTGAGAAGCTTTATAGCCTCTCACTGTCTTTATTCAAATATTGTACTCATTGGTTTCCCCTATCTTCGAGACCTTCGCGGCGAAGGTTTCGTCGGGCAGAGGATTCTTCAACAATTCCTCATAGCTCTTTGTCATCTCAAAGGTCGCCGTATCGGAGTAGAATTTGTTTCCGAATATATCCGTCGCGACAAATACATACTGATATTCCTTTCCGTCGAGCGGCAGCTCTGTAATTTCACCGCCGTTTTTGCCGATAGTAAATTCATCGCTGTAGTTTTCCGTAACTCTGCCGTCCTGAACAACGATATCAGTTATGACCTGAACCTTATCCCCTTCTTTAAGCTGTATGATCTCATTATCGGGAAGTCCGTTTTCGTCATAGCCGTTCCATAAGCCCGCTAGCTTAAAGTATCCGTTATTGAACTTCGTTTTGTCCCATACAAAAACAAAGCGTAAATTCGTTTTTTTATCATTCACCTTAACAGGAGCTACAAAAGATATATATTCGCTGTTGCTGTTTACTGCGGAACAAAAAAGCCTGTGTCCGTCAAGCGCGAGGCTGACGCCCCTGAAATTGCTGTCAAAGTTAAGGTTTTCCCAATCCTTGCGAATATCATTGTATTTGCACAGAGTATGCGTTTTTCCGTTTTTATCCGTATTCATCAGAACGAAATCGATATGACTTAAATAGTTAAAGCTTTCGGGCGTGAGCGTAACGCTGAAAGCTCCGTCATCGGTCACGCTGCCAATGTCCCTGTACTCAATGGTCTTTTCAGGCAAATCTAAATAATACAGTGAAAGAAATTGATTATAGTAATCAACAACGCCAAGACTTATATAATCCTTTATTTCCTGCTCATTATATACCATCGGATAATAAAAAGATATGCCGCCGTTTTTACGATTACCGCTATTTACCGAATAAAGAACAAAGGAGTCGGCGTCAATTTTGATTTTGCTTTCCTTTTTTGATTTTCCGCTTTTTGCTTTATCAATAAAATCTAAAATATCAAGCATATTGGAGGCGCCTTGATAGGAGTTGTCGCCGCCGAATTTTTCACAGGAGTTTATAGCGTTCATAACCGCTAATGAATAATCCGCTGTATCAACATAATTATCAAGATATTTTACTAGCGCTGAAAATTGTTTGAGCATATAGTTGGTTTGTGATAAATCAAAAAGCGAAAGAGTTGAGTAGTCAATGCCTTTGTTTTTGCATTTTTGAATAAATGAGTCGCAGATTTGTTTACCGATTTGCTTTTCATTTTTTTCGCTTTTAAAGGCTTTGACTACGGCTTTGTAGTCCCAGCCTCCCGCGGGAACGATCTCCTCGGAGGCTATCATATACTTGGCGTAGGCCTTTACCTTAGACGCTGTCTCGATTGAAGCCATAAGGCAGGCGTCGAAGCCTATGATGTCAAATTTAGTTTTGAGCCCTGAGTTTTTCAACGCCGATTTAAGCTCGGTGAGAGTGAGGGCGTCAAAGCTGTAATTTTCATCAAAGCATACGCCTTTCGCGGAGCCGCCGCCATGATCCCACAGAATAAGCATATTGTGATCAGTGGGATATTTTTTCTGTCCCCATTTGAGATAATTTGTCAGTGTTTCGGCTTCGCCCATATTTTTCTGCTCGAGAGTTTCCAACAGCTTCAGCTTGCCGTCCTTGATCTCGTAGCGCTGATTTGCGGTGTTGTCAATATCGTGGTGCCGCCAAGTCTGCGCGCCGCCTGTTTGAATCACAATATTTAAATCGCCCGCGTCGGCTTCAAGCAGCTCGTCAATATTCTTGCTCGC
>CADAEZ010000085.1 GCA_902787145.1 uncultured Ruminococcus sp. | reverse complement strand
CGATATAATAGCTATGCGTCATCCTGCCGAGGGATCGGCAAAGGCGGCGTCAATCTACAGCAGGGTTCCGCTTGTCAACTGCGGCGACGGCGGTCATTTTCACCCGACACAGACGCTTACCGACGTTGTTACCCTTTACTATGAAAAGGGCAGGCTCGAAAACCTCAGGATTGGACTCTGCGGCGACCTGCTAAACGGCAGAACGGTTCACTCCCTCATCAAAACTATGAGCCATTTTAAAGGCAACAGCTTTGTGCTTATTTCTACAAAAGAATTATCCGTGCCTCAATATATAAAAGACATACTCGACAAAGCCGGATGTCCGTATGAAGAAATTGACAATCTAAAGGACGCCGTATCTCAGCTTGACGTATTGTATATGACAAGAATCCAGCGCGAGCGTTTCTCGAGTGAAGAGGAATACGAGAAGCAGAAAGGAGTTTTTGTACTCGACGCCGAAAAAATGCTGCTCGCAAAAGACGATATGGTTATTCTTCATCCGCTGCCGAGAGTTGACGAAATAGCGATTGAGGTCGACGACGACCCAAGAGCATGCTACTTTAAGCAGGCGGAATACGGAATGTACGGCAGAATGGCGCTGATAGTGCTGTTGTTAAGACAAATGGACAGTTTTACGTTCGACACTCCCGACCCGATTATCAGCACTACACACAAATGCAAAAATCCAAAATGCATTACCAACGAACCCCAGCAATACTACCTGCCTAAGAACACATATAAAAAAGACGGCAAAACATATTGCGACTACTGTGACAGTATTATAGAATAAACAATCGGCTCAGATAACTGAGCCGATTTCTGTTTGTCGAAAAAGCAGATTGGTTTATGTTACATTTGTAGGGGATGGCCTCCGTGCCATCCCGTTCCTATCCTTATTCTCTCTTTGCAGAAAGTAGCAGAACTCTGATTAAATATAAGTTTCTGCGCTCGACTTCAAGAAGCTGTAGCATAAATGAGCGGACAGGCACAGAGGCCTGTCCCTACAACGCTTAATCCGAACTACTTCTATAAATTAGTTTTTTCTACATTCTGAATCGGCTCAGATAACTGAGCCGATTTTTTCTCTATATACTAACCGTTTCGTTATTATGCACCGAGTATATTATTACTTCCTTTACGGGAATTCCGAGAATCTCCTCAACAGCGTTTTTATACAGCTCGACCTGTTTATGATAGAGGTCGGCGAGCTTGTTTGAATCTTTGACCCTGTCGGTCTTATAGTCGACCACGACCGCTTCGCCGTTTTCTACAAATATCAGATCTACCGCTCCCTGCATAATAAGCTTGCTGTCACTGAAACCGGCGGAGATTTCGGGATTATACCCGGCGGCGTCGATCTCGGTCGTAAAGGTAAACTCACGGTAGAACTCGTCACAGGCGAGAATCCTCTTTACAAGGCTTGACGAAAGAAAACTTCTCAGCCTGTCGTAATCCAGAAGTCCGAGTTGTCTTTCGGTCAAAAATCCTTTATCGGCGAGTTTTTGAGCTTCGGCTTCAGGCTCAGCGACAGCGGCTTCTATGTCACAGCGCTCCATAAACATATGGAAAGCCGTACCCCGCTCCGCTCCGTCGGACTTACTGCCGGACAAAAACTGCGGTTTCTTGAGTAATCTGTCGAAAACTCCGCTATCCTTATGTGAGAGCTCGGACGCGCTGACCTTTTGAGGCAAAGCGCATAGCTCATAATACGGATACTTATATTCTGCCCTGTCGCAAAACTCTCTGAGGAATTCCTCGTCTATATCAGCGTTTTTGCGGATTTCGGATAGCTTAACCTTTTTATTTGACAAACTCGCGTACGGTCCCTCGACAACAGAAAGCTTCCACTCGGCCTCACAAGGATCATATCCGACTATATCGGAAGCTATGCTCTGGTCTTCGATTTTGCATCCGGGATACGCCAGCGCGCATATAAACAGCCAGTCCGCGTAGCATTTTGTCGAAAGTATCAGGTGCGGAGGGATCGGATAAGACGGGATTTTTGCCTCCAGCTTCCGGATATATTCACGCGGGTCATTCTTAACACATGTGACAATAAGCCTCTGCTTTGCCCTTGTAAGCGCTACGTAGAGAACACGGATTTCCTCGTAAATCTGATTATCCCTCGCGATTTGTGACAAAGCCTTGCGCTGGATTGAGTCGTATTTTAGCAGGCCGTCCTTTAGCCTGAAGCCAACTCCCCTGTCGCAATCGAGAATCATATCGCCGGAAATATCCTGCAAATTAAACTCAGTTGCTGTACAGCACAAAAAGCACACAGGATATTCGAGACCTTTACTTTTGTGAATACTCTTTATATGTACGGCGTTTGCGTTTTCGTCATTCAGATCGCTTCCGGAGTCGAGCTTCGTATCATTCTCCTTCATCCTGTCGATATAGTTAATAAATGAGGTAAGCGTTTTGTAGCCGTTTTGGGCGTATGTACGGGCATAATCGCACAGCAAGAACAGGTTCTTTGCCGGCTGACCGCCCAGCGCCATAGTAACGGAATCATAGCCCGTGGACTGAACGATCATATTAACCAGTCTGTCGACGGATACGGTTACGGCCAAAGTTCTCATTTTATCGACAAAATCAACAAAGGATTTACATACGGGATATTTATCCGCGCATTTTCTTATAGCCGAATAAATCGGCAGATACCTGTATGATGAGCGAATATCCGCGATAATATCCGCCGAGAACGCGAACATCGGGCTCATAACCGCCGAGAGCACAGGTATATCCTGCAGTGGATTGTCAATAACCCTCAGCACGTTGAGCATAACCTTTATCTCCGGCGCGTCAAAAAATCCGCTTTTCTCCTCCGAGATCGTAGGAATTCCGTAGCGGTTGAGCGTTTCGATAAAGGTTACGGCTCTGCGCGTCTGTCCCCCCGGACTTCGCATAAGCACAGCTATATCGCCGAACTCGATATTTCTTACTGTATCGCCGTCTTTTATCTGTGTTTTTTCCTCGTATACAAGATTATAAATCTTCTCCGCTACCCTTACTGCCTCCAGGGACAGCTCGGTCTCGTTTTTCTCAGGATTTAAATCGGATGACGAGATCAGCATAAGCTCCATAGCCGGATTCTCGCTTTCGGGATAAGAGGAACCGCATATCAGCTTTTCTTCGTCGTTATAGTCTATTCCGCCCGTCTCTTTTCGCATTAGAGTTTTAAAGATAAAGTTGATTGCGTCACATACTCCGGACGAACTCCTAAAATTCCTTTTTAGAATTATTTTTGACGGATACTCGTCCCGCGAGCGTGAGTACGTCGGATATTTGTCCTTGTAGTTTATAAAAATCTCCGGTTTTGCCTGACGGAACTGATAGATGCTCTGCTTTACATCGCCTACGACAAAAAGGTTCTCGTACTCGTTGCTCACCGCGCGGAAAATATAATCCTGGACCTCGTTTATATCCTGAAACTCGTCCACCATCACCGCGTCAAACTGCGAGGCTATCTCGCGAGCTGTATCGGTAAGTGTAGGTTTATCGGACTCCGTATTGTACAACAGCTTTATCATCAGCTGTGATACATCGGAAAAATCGAGCACGTTCTTCTCGGATTTAAGCGCAAAGAGCTCGGAATTCAGCTTTTTCAGGCAGTCTGTAAACGCCTTTATCACGGGATATAATTTCTTTGTACGCGAGTTAATATCGTCAATACTCAAAAACATGAGATTCCCGATGTTTTTAAGTTCTTTTTTGTACTGATCGCGAAAGGCGGATATCTTTTCCTTCTCCTCGTCACATATGCCCTTTTTTACTTTGGGCATTGACGAAAACTTGGTATTACGCACGGAATCTCTCAGCTTATCCCAATCCCTTTTTTCAAGTGAATTATAAATATCTATAAGTATCCGCGAATCGTCTACCAAAAGCTTTTCGTATTTATCGGCGTATTCCTCGGGAATGCACTCGTTTTTCTTAACAAATTCTATCGCCTTCATATTTATATCGAGACTATAGCTGAGGCTTGACCCCGCAAGCTCGAAGAAAT
>CADAEZ010000084.1 GCA_902787145.1 uncultured Ruminococcus sp. | reverse complement strand
TCCTGTACTCTCCTGTATATTATAAAAACATTTTAGCATAAGTTTTTCAATTTGTCATTAACTTATTGGAGAGAAATTCGCAAGCAATGCATAACGCTATCTCAAACAACGTCCAGTATAAATACGCGATTGATACATAATCAAAACCAAGTGAACCATTATAAATATATCTAAACAGAACCGCAAACTCAAAAGGCGCGCTCAATAATTTAGCAATCGGAGAAAGAGCGGGATAACGATACTTAATTGTTGAAATAAAACATAGCGTGTATGTACTTATCCAAAGAAAACACATAAGCTCATCTAATATCATTTGATATTGTTCCATTCCATCCAACTACTACGTTACTCAACATCAATATAACCGACTCGAAATGGAGCGAATAGCGTTATTATATCAAATAACAACTCATCCCCTCCCCCTTGTTTTCTCTATATAATCTTTGACCATAATTACATATTTATCGCACCATATTCATAACTCATTTTCAAGAATATAGTTAGTTGACCTCATATCGAAACTGATAGACTTTTGGATCCAGTTATAAATCTTTTAAAGAAAAATAAACAATATCAGCTCCGAGTAACTGTCAAACAGAAACACGGAGCTGCTCTATTTCCTCCAATAGAAAGATTTATAATACGTTATTAAATATATTTACCCTCCGGTGCACAAAACGTGAGAAAGAGGGTATTTGTTATGTGCTTTTCAGTAATATCATTATTCTGATTCTTTCTGAGTATTATTGATTGAATCGTGTGCCTTTTTATTTGTATCAATAGTCTTTCCAAACACAAAATACCTGTCATAAAGATACTCGGTCACCAGATTTGCCGCCATATTCAGGATCGTCACGAGGAGACCGTTCCAGCCGCAGCTTTCGGCTAAAAAGTTTCCCAGGATCGTTGAAAGCGGTGTGAACACAGCATAGTAGCAGGCGACCTTTATCATTGCTATCGGTACATTCCCTGCAGAACGGAAGGTAAACTGTCTGTTTAATGTAAAATTCCAAAGCACTGACAGCGTCAGCGCAATCAGATATTTTGGCCAGTATGCCCACGGCGTAAAGGCTTCCAGCAGCGCGAAAGAAACGAATTCAATAACGCCCGCGGATATGGAGAAAAGCACGAATTTGACTCCTCTGGTTATTTCTTTCTGTTTGCTCAACTTCTTACACCTCCGTTAATATTCTTATAATTCGAGGCATTGGACTTATAGAGGTTATAGGAGAATACACACGATTGGCTTTTACAAGCTCTCGCGACAATTTGAGCACATCCACCTTTTTGATACCCGCAGCGACAACAAGCGCGGTTCCGATCGCGCCGACCTCACGGGGATTGTCGACTGTTTCTATCGTTTTTCCGGTAATATCCGCCAGCATTTGGCAGGTGACAGAAGACAATGCTCCTCCGCCGACAAACCTGATCGGGTCGGAGGTTTTTACCTTTTTATTTTCACATTCAAGCAGCCAGCGCAAATGGTAACAAATACCCTCCAAAACCGCGCGGAGCATATCTCTTTTATCGTTTTCAATCTTGATATTAAAGAACATTCCGCCCGCGTTAGAGTCTTCAAACGGACAGCGGTTACCGTGGAGCCAAGGGGTAAATATAACGCCGTTTGCTCCCGCGGGCGACTTGGCGATTTCGTCGAAAATATAAGCATAGAGGGTTTTATTATTGCTCTCGACATCATCCGTCACAGTGAGTTTATACGGATTAACTCCGATCTCATCCAGCGCGAGATGATCAATCACCCATTCAAAGCACTTTCCGGCAGTCTCGAGTTCCGCGTAATAATTGTAGTAACCGTGCTTGGCTGACAGAACACCTGTAATCATTGCGTTGATATCGACAGTTTGATGATCCATAAATGTAGATACCCAACCCGATGTTCCGACATAGATATGCGTATCTCCGGGACGTGTACAGCCCGCGCCGATATTAACGAAGGTGGTATCTCCTCCTCCGCCGAATACAGGAATCCCTTCAACGAGTCCAAGCTCCCCGGCCGCTTTATTTGTGAGTCCGCCGACCAAATCCGTACAGTCGATGATATCGGGCATATGGTCGGGATTAACCTTATACATTTTTAAAAGACCTTTGTTCCATCCTTCCCTGCCCTTTCGTGTGTCATAAAGAAAGGTAGCAAAAGCCGTATCCGCGGTTCTGATAATCTTGCCTGTACAGCGCGATACAAGATATTCGCTGATATCCAGCCATTTATATATCTGTTTATATACGTCCGGCTCGTTGTTTTCGACCCATTTGTATTTCCAGACAGGATCCTTTGCGCTGGTTGACCCCGCGTAATTCACACGTAAATTTCGCAAGAGTTTATAAAGGCTGCATCCTGAAACTTTGATCACTCCGCGGCCCATACATTCCTTGTATTCCTTATAGCCCTTTTGGTCAAGATAGTTCATCGGGCGTCTGAGGGCATTTCCGTCCTTGTCAACAAAAACCGCTCCCTGCATCTGTGTACAGAAAGCCATTCCTTCTATTTCATTTGGCTTAACATTCGATTTTTTTATCAAATCATGAGTGGTTGAACAAATCGCGCTCCACCATTCTTCCGCGTCCTGTTCCGCGCCTCCGTTATCGGATATGTATAGTCCGTACCTGGCTGAAACATCGGCTACAAGATTAATTTGTGAATCAATTTGAAACAAGCAGGTTTTTACGCTGCTTGTTCCGAAATCATAAATGATTATATACATTAAATTCCCTCTTATTCGTTCAGATGGACGCTCCAACCCGTATCGACTTTCTCATGAATCTTATTAAGGGTTTCCTCGTCGAGCTCAGGCCAGTCGACCACGGTACGCGCTTTATTTTTTACCAGATACGCTTTTTCGGCGCACAGGGCAATCGGAGTATCGGCAAGAGAGTCGGAGTAGAAGTTATCAATCATCGGAAAGCCGTGGTCGATCATATACTGCGCCTTTTCCTGCGCGTACATCAGATTATGCAGAAACACTCCGTATTTACGGTTGAACTCCGTTGCCATAAAGTTTACACCGAGCCTTTTTGCGATAGGTCCGATGATACAATCGGGCGAAGCGCTGATAATCAAATCGTCGGGTTTCTTTTGAGCCAGATACCAGGGAGCTATTTTTTTCTCATTTTTATCCCAATAACGCTCAATCTGTTCATCAAAATCATCTATCAGCATCAGATAACAAAAAAACTCACGCTGCATAAGATACTCGGGTATTTTTCCGAGCTTACGCAAAATCAAATTTTTGACTACTTTCGGAGCGAAAGTGAAACAAAGCTTAGGGTGCCGTTTCATACACCAGATAAAAAATCCTATTGAACAATCGGTAGGAAAAATAGTTCCGTCAAAATCATATACATTCATATTGTTACCTCATATTTTAAGTTAACAGAAGTTACTCCAGCGAAAAGCGTATCATAGCCCCTGTCCGTAAATTTCGTCAGCGCGGCGCTTCCTCATTGCTCCGACCTCGCGAGTAAATACAATCCCGACGACTGTCGAGACTAAATCTCCGAAAAAGGTGACAATGGCGGTAACGGGTGTAATTGCGTTAATCCCCGCGACGCCGGATTCACCTATAAAAAAACCGGCAATTATGCTGTCGCTGAGCAACATCAAATACATAACCGCCTTGGTAAAAGTGCCGGATATCAGCATGGAAGTAAACTTTTTTTCGCAAAAACCTTTTTTCATATTTACCCTCTCTACTTAGGCAATACCTCTGTATTCCGCTCCGTTTTTTCATCGGGATCTAAAGACGAACTCGAGTCAGTCTCCTTATTCTTTATGTAAAAAAAACGATGTTTGTATACCCCGATTTCAATAATTAACAGCTAAATTATATCACTCCTAATATTTTACCATATTTTAAGAAAAATGTTGTCAGTTTTATTTCACAAATTTTAAGTTTGCTATTTATGCATATTTCACAAAAAGACTGCAACAAAATACCGTTAGTAAAGAATAGTAATTAAATGTGTAACATAACTTGACCGGAAGAAAGGCGTACCTATGCCGAACACCGCTCGTACAGTAAAAATCAGGCTGTCCGCTCGTTTCCGCTATAGCGTTGTAGGGACATTCCTCAGCCGGAGACGGCACCCTCTCTGTCGCATTCGCGACATCTCTCCCAATGGGAGAGTCTCCTCTGTGGCTGTCCGCTCGTTTCTGCTATAGCTCTTTGGAGTCGAGCGCAGAAACCTATATTATCAGAGTTCTGCCACTCTCTGCAAAGAGAGATTAAGGATAGGAACGGGATGGCACGAAGGCCATCCCCTACAAATGCAACATAAACCATTCTACTTTTTCGACAAACAGGAGCGAAGATGAAAAGCATCATCTTCGCCCAAATCTTTTTCTTATATTATATATAGCGATAATCAAAAATCACCGGTTGAACGCTTTCTCTTCCACAGGATAAATCCTATACAAGCCAAAACCATCAACGCAATCAGCACCGACAGAATGATATTGTTAATCACGCCGGTCGGAACAATCATACCAAATGTGTTGACTACTTCCAGCGTCGCGTCATCAGTTATTGAAAACATCAGCGTATTCGTATTCTGCGGTTCAGCGTCATCAAATTTGAAGCTGGGGGTATACTCGCCGTTTTCTTCGGTCACAGTCAGATCGACCTGTGTGGGTACCGCGATTACCACTTCATCGCCGTGCTTCAATGTGAAGGTATCACCGGAATGAAGCTCCGTGTTCTGTGTGACAGTGTTTTTCATCCATACAAAACCGTCATCCGGATCGGCGGAATCGACAGTCAGCGTAAAGGTGAATTCACGGTTTATGTCGACCTCGTTACCTTGCACGGTTTTTTTGATTGTCAGCAGTTTACGGTCCTCTTCTTCCTTGGTATTCGGAACACTAAGCGTATAGATATAGCTGTCCTCGGTCTCGACCAGCTGACCGTTATAAGAATCGCTGATAAGCGACGGTACGCCAATCGGAGAAATACGGAATACTATGTCATCCGCAAGCTTGGTATAGGTCAGCGGAGCCTGGGTCTCGGTAAGGAAATATACAGAACCGTTGGCGCCGGGGTTGATGGTTCTGCCGCTGTCACCGCCGCAGATGTATACCTCACCGTTCTCGGTAACCATATCCTCAAAACCAGTCATAGGATCTCTGTTCTTTTCGAGACCGCCGATAGTCGTATTCGTCTGCTTATACAGAGCAAAGTGGGCGTTGTCCAGCGCTATTCCAGTATCCTCATTGTCCATTTTGGCAACCTTGAAGTTAAACTGCTTGTTATAGACGT
>CADAEZ010000083.1 GCA_902787145.1 uncultured Ruminococcus sp. | reverse complement strand
TGTATATATAGGTGTTTTAATATTGTTTGACTTTATGTCGTTAAGCTTAATAGGCATTTGTACATCGTTTCCTTTCGTATATGAGAGTTTGGCAAGCCTGCCGAGGGGCAGGCTTACACATGTTTATAGATGTAATTCTTTACAGCGTTATATGCCGGACGGGCACCGAATTCATCAACGTAAGTTGTATCAGCAAGTTCATTGAGGTCATTATCCGGAATTTCATCAGGCAGATTTGTTCTTCTGTTCTGCTTGATTCTGGCGACTTCTTTTTTGTAAGTTTCTTAATGCTCCTGCATTTAAAAATCTAGAAGATAATTTCAGAAATTCAAGGAGTTATAAATCCTCTAACCCGGGATTTCGCAATAAAATACATTATACCCGGCACCTGCGACGGCTTTGACAAAAACGGCTTACCCGTAAACAGATTTAAAAGTCTTAAAAACGGCGATAAAATCAGGCTCGCGACTGGTATAGGCCTGAGCTGAGACATAATAAGTTACGGTGAAGAATTTGTTTATAACGAGGATGACGATATTATGAATATGGAGCCTGACAAAAATGAATATCAGTATGTTTTTGTCATGACGGACATCTTCGGAAAAAGCTATTATTCAGATACAGCAACCTTCATAAAGCAAGGTAATATATTTAGGGCAATAAAGACAGAACCGTCCACATTGGATCATACAACCGAATAATTATAAGTATAAAATCAGCCCGCCGTTTTCTCGGCGGGCATTGTTTTGTTATAAGATAGTTTATTTTGTTTCTGCCTTAATTTCAATAGCTTGAATTTTTCTGTTCTCGTCTATGGCACCTGCGGTCTGTCCGTTCTTAACCCAGTTGCCCCAGCCTTTGTTTTGAACATATGCTCTGTAAACTATATTATACTTATCAACATATTCGTCCTTGACCTTTATCTCAATAGCTTCAAGTCGTTTTCCTTCACCTGTAGTACCTGCATACTTGTCAGTGCTGGAATCCACCCAATCCTGCCATTTCTTGTCTTGGACATAGCCTCTGTACTTGAGCATACCTTTACCGTTCATATCACAAAGATCGATCTGTAACGATTCTATCCGTAGGGCTTCATTGGTAAGACCTGCAGTTTCCCCGGATTCTCTCCAAAACAACCAGCCTTTGTTCTCCATGTGAGCTCTGTAATATAAGACAGGCGAAGAATTCATAAAGTACTCTTGCGCTTCTTTATAATCTATAAAGTAGATAACATCATCAGAATAAGGCCAAACCCTTGAGCCTTCTTTATTAATATCATATCCGTCAATTTTTTTGTCCTGATGTATGAAATATATATACCTATAATTACCACGAAGCTGATGTTTGTATGAAATCTTTCCATAATAATCTCCACGTTTATTTGGTGCTGTGCCATTCATCGCATAAGCACAAGAGATTCCCGCAGATTTCAATTCATCCATGCAAGAATTTGCATGCATACGTGATACAAAATCTCTCGCTTCAGTGAGACTCCAAATTAAGCTATGCTCCCTTTCCGTCCAGTTATATTTATAACCAGTAATAAAAATACAAACTTTGCGGCCGAGCGGGTAACAATACGGATAGTATTCGGGGTCTGTATCATAAATCAATCCGCTTCGGAATTTATGGTGCGGATTTGCCTTAATTTGTTTCGGAGGATAACCGCTTACATCCCAAATTTTATTACTCATCGCTTTATTGAAAGCACTGCCTATGAGATCAAACTGATCGGAATCAGGCATTGCCGCGGCTGTGTAGTGGATAGCCAGGGCGGAGAGTGCTTCAACAAGTCTGTATTGAAGCGTGACACGATTTGCCAAACGGAAATCATAGGTTTGAGAATCGAAGTTGTATGTATAAGAACACAGCTCGTCGTAAAAACCTATCGGGTTAGATGCGGTGGATTTATTAACCATTCCGCAGATGTTTTTGAACTTGCTTTCCATTTCTTCTACACGTGTATAGTAGGAATAGTATTCGGTATTTCTTTTTTTCTCGGATTTTTCGTCAATATAATCCATAAGTTCGACGGTATACTCAGCGGCTTCACGGTCGGTCATACTGTCAACATCGGGCAGATACTTTTGGCGCAGTTTTGCTTTTTCCTCTGCCACCTGCTCAGGCGTCATACCGATATAATCAGGCTTAACTCCCGCTTCATCCAATGCCATATCCAAAGCGGCGCGTCGCTGTGTAGCTTTTACCGAGTCAAGTGTATTGTAGAAATCAATAAGCGTGTCCTCAAAATTATCAACCTTATTCTGTAATTCACGCTTTTGCTCTTTGATAGCAAGATATTCTATAGAAGAAAGCATATTTTTGAGTTCATGCTTGATATCGGTGATGCCTGTCTGGATATTGTCAAGCTTCTTATCCATAGCTTCAAGCTTCTCCATAACCTGAACGTGCTCGGATTTGATGACGCCTGTTGCTTCCAGAATACCCTTGCCTATACCGTACACCTGACCAGCAACTCCGCCCCAATAGCAGATACTGCCGAATACGGTGTTTTTTCCTCGGGTGTACTTCTGTATCTCAAGAAGTGTATCGGTGTTAAGGCTAACTTCTCTTCCAAGAGATTCGTTAGAATAATTGCGGGTACAGGAAGCTTCCTTGGAAGCCTTTTCGCCCCACGCGTTTACGAGAGCGTCTGCCGCTATCTTAACTGTTCCGTTAATGTCGAGGTCTTCGCTCTTCTGATCGTTCGCTGGAACAGATATAATCAGTGTAGCGATTCCGTCCTTGCCGACCTTTACGGACTCGACATTCGCGTCCTTAAAGCCGTCGGAGAAGCTGAATTGCTTAGTGTTTATAGCTTCATCAAATTCTCCGCAGAAGCTGTAGAGCTTGAGCGTAAGCTTAAGGTTCTTTCCATCGTCCTCAACATATTCAAATACGGGATAGAAACTCGCCTGAGAGAGCGCAGTCTCGGTTTTATACCCGTCTACGGTCAACTTTTTTCCTGATACTTTATCGACAAAATCGTTGACGTTATTTATATCCTTTGCGGATAGAGTCAAAGTCGCTGTGTTGTCGTCCTTCTTCTCGACCGCCTCAACAGTCGCGCCTTCAACCTTGACATAGTCCTTTGTAAGCTTGCTTACATCGGCTACGCCGTGAACTTTTAAATCGGCTGTCACTTTGCCTTCGCTGTATTTAAGCGAAGAAACGTCAAAATCCGCGTAGTTGAGCTGTACATTGATTTTTGCCGATGCTTCATAGGCAGTATTTTTGAGCACAGAGGGAGCAACATTGATTGTTCCCCACTGGTAAGCACCCGCTTCATTTTTAACGAGCTTACCTTTAAGCTCAAGAGTGAGGTTTTTAGCGGACGAGGAAATAACCTTAGCATTCATTTTTTCAAACGCATTGCCGAGAGTAATGTCCGAATCGCCGATTACATCCTCAAACTCACTGCCTTTGACAGAAAGGCTGACCTTTATCTTCTTGTCGGAAAGAGTCACGGACTCAATATCAGGAGTAAGTGTGATTTCGGGATATTCAACCCCTGCCATGGCGCTTTCCTTCACATTCTTAACGCTGATTTCATAATGTTTCGTCGGATTGGAGTCAGCGTATACGTCGGTAAAAGTGATATCATAACCGCCGTTCGAGTTAGCTTTTACGCTGTTAACCTTAACCTCGTTGTTTGCGTTAGTACTTATCTCCACGTTTTTCATGGAAATTTTCGATAGGTCATACTTGTCGGATTTCACCGTTGTTGTGTATTTTCCGTCCTTGGAAAACTTAACAGCGGTAGCTGTTATTGCCGCTTCGTTCTTCTTCTCGTCCTTTTTTTCGCCGCAGGCTGTGAAAACCGATACGGCTAAAACGAGAGTAAGTACGATCGCAATCATTCTTTTCGCGTTTTTCATTTTAATAACCTCTTTTCATAAAATAGGTTTTTCAAGGGCGTTTACCCTATGAGATGATTATAATATAAAAAGAACAACAACGCAAGTAATAATTATAATGCTTCATAATAGCCAAACAAATATTCAGATTCCGGTTTATATGACTCAATTTTTATACTGCCTACTTTATACCCAGTGTGATTGAGCTTTATATCTTTCATAGTTTCCTTTACCCGTAATAACAATAGTAGCGGTGCCGGCATCTTTGTTATTCTTATAGGAAACTGTGTAATCAGTTCCATCTTTCAAGGTCTTGGTATCATCCTTAACTGTTATACTCTGAGTCTGTGCCTTTCCGTTATAAGTTTTAGCCTTAATGCCTGTTACACTGCACTTGTTTATATCCTTAACAGTAGGCTCTATCGGCTGAGTCTCACTGGAGCTTGGTTCTGTTGGATTACTCTCACTTGCAGTCGGCTCAGTAGGCTGACTCTCACTTGCAGTCGGCTCAGTAGGCTGACTCTCACTTGCAGTCGGC
>CADAEZ010000082.1 GCA_902787145.1 uncultured Ruminococcus sp. | reverse complement strand
AATAATTCGGAATTGTTCCCGCGTTGAAGAACATGGTGATCGTAATGATCACATTCAATTATAATCGGCAGGCTCGTTTATTTCTTCTTGTAATCGATCGTGGTACCTGTATCCTTGTCCTTTAGAGAAAGAACGCCATCCTTTACAGTGTACTCGTATACCTGAGCGGACTGGTTGCCGTCGTAGGTGATTTCCACAGTATTGTCCTTCGCGACATAGGTGAACTTAGCCGCAAATCCACTCATATCAAGACTGCCCGTGCCGTCCTCGCTGAAGGTGTAAACTGTACCGGGGGATTCTATTGACTCCCATGAGCCTGTAACAGCTGACTTTGATCCGTCGTCGGAATCATTAACGATATCGAAGCTTCCGCTGCATGACGCCTTTGAACCGTCGGCAAAGGTTATTGTACAGCCTGCTTTGTTACTGCCGCTGCTCAGGATCGTAAAGATACCTGTGCTCTTGTCTACGCTCAGTACGTTTGCGGGCGAAGCTGTATAGCTGAACTTATATTCGCTTTCCTTGAACTTCGAGCCCGTAGGTCCGTTAATGTATTTGCCTGTAACAAGCTTTTTCAGATTGATCTTATCACCGACATTTACAGAGAACTCGTAGAATATACCGTCGTTATCAAGAGCTCGGTTAGCTTCGTAAACTTCAGCGTCCTTAGCCTGCTTAACGGTAATTTTGATCGTGCCAATCTTCTTCTTGGTCTTACCGCGCTTCTCATATACGTTAGCCTTGGTCTTACCTGTTTTAAGAGCGTAGATCTTAACTGCTTCGGGTGTAGTCTCTGTCTTTTTAACCTTATATGCTTTTGCGATTTTTGTGTTCTTGATCTTAACGGTGATTTTGCTGTTTGAGTGGAAATTCTTTACAGCTTTGCCTACGTTGATTGTGCCGTTAGTAGTGAGATACTTAGAACAAATATGCTTATTATATCTGAGCTTGGAGCTTTTGTAAGCTTTCTTTATTGACGTCTTGTAGTTGCCTACGGTGATTTTAAAGCTGTTTACAACAAAGCTTGTACCCTTAAGAGTAACCTTTACGGTAGTAGTTCCTTTTTTCAGTCCCTTTACTCTGTATGTCCAGTTACCCTTTTCGTCACTGTAGCCGCCCTTTTTGAACTTGATTATTTTCTTGTTGTAAGAAATTTTATTCTCTTTATCATAAGGATTCTTAATACGGATATCCTGCCAGATTCCCTTGTTCATTTTAACGTTGGAAACCTTGATCTTTTTAGCGGCGGTTACTTTGATGCTGAACTTCTTGATCTCTTTACCGCTTTTTGAGTCAGTGATTGTGATAGTAGGTTTTTTGGTTTTTGTGACCTTTACAGCTTTAACGGTGAGCCAGTATGTACCGCCCTCGTTATTCGCGTCAACCTTGATATTGCCGTCATTGTTGGCTTCCTTACAGCTGTACTCGTCGCTCTCAGACTTAGCAAAGCTTAAGTTATAGCTTTTATACTGAGTAAAGGTTTTGTTAACGACTGTTGCCGCGGAAGCCATCGTGGGAAATACAACTACACTGAGCGCGATAAGCAAGCACAAAAACAATCCTGTAATTCTCTTCATTTTGTTTCTCTCCCTTAATGTAAATAGTTTCGGTACTATCTCTTTATCATCTCATTTGCCTTTTGACTATTAAAATAATTCCGATAAACAAGATATAAAGATCGTACTTTAATAAATGATAACACATCAAACGTAACAAAAGCGTGACAAATAATTCCGTAAGAGAATAATAGTCACGCTTTTTTATTTTTTATAGATCTGCGTAGGTTTTTTCCGCCCAACTGTATTGCAGCATATACTCGCCGTGAAATGCTTTAACGGCGTAGGGCTCGTCGTCTAAGTAATCGTAATAATCACATTCAATAAGTTTGGGGATTATTCGGTATTCCTTAAATCGACTGACAAAGATGTTTTGCGCTCCGGCTTCTTTGAGCGTTTCACGCAGGTCTTTCGTCAGCTGACGCAAATAATCGGGCTTTTCATTCTCCCACAAAGCTGCGCATATCTCCCGCGGAGTACAAACTGCTCCGCGTTTGTCAATCAGAAACGCTAACAATTCCTTTGTTTTTTCACGCTTGAATTTGAGTGGTTCATCGTTAGCGGTAACTTCAAAAAATCCGAAGCATTTTACACTGATAAGCTTTGAACGCAGCGGCTTTGGCATCGGGTAACGCAAGTTTTCGATTTCCGTCTGTATTTTCTGTTCGGTAGCAGGCTTGGAAACGTAGCCGCTTGCCCTCAGCCCAAAGGCTTCGGGAGCGTATTCGAGAAATCCCGTAACAAAAATGATATTGATTTTCGGGTTAACCGACTGCAATTTCTTTGCTATCCTTATACCGTTCACCGCTCCCATTTCAATGTCGAGGAAAGCGATGTCAATATCCTTGCTTTTGCCGCTTTCAATCATTTCGAGCAGCTTCAGCGGTTCTGAAAACGCAGTTATTTCCGCGTCGGGAACGACGTTCTTGACTGAACGTTCCAGCTTATTAAGCTGCAGGATTTCGTCGTCGGCAACAATAATCTTCATTAGTCGATCGTTCCTTTCCTTTGCTTTGTTTTGGGAACTATTATCGTGGCTGTTGTTCCTTCGTTTAATTTGCTTTTGATTTCCATTGTGTCGCCGTAATAGGCAAGACGTGTGCGGACATTTTTCAGCCCGACGTGCGTTTCGTTGTCATCAGTCGGAGCCGCCGTATCAAAGCCGACGCCGTTGTCGATGATCTCTATTATATTTTCCTTGTCTGTTTCGTATGTTCGTATGGTGACCGTTCCGCCCTTTTGATGTTTGCAGATACCGTGTCTGACCGCGTTTTCGACAAGGGGATGTACGGTGAGCGTCGGGATTTCAAAATCCTTCGACTTAATATCATAAGCTACGTTCAGCCTGTCGCCGAAGCGCTCTTTTTCGATATCCAGATAAACGCCTGTTTGTTCCAACTGTTTTTCAAATGAAATCAGCTTTTCGGTGGTCATCGCTGTGAAATTGTATCGAAGATATTCAGCAAAATCATCCGTCAGCTTCTGCGCTCTTTTGGGCTCGGTTTCGCACAGCTCCGATATTGACGACAGACTGTTATAGATAAAATGCGGCTGAATTTGAGACAGCATCAGCTTTACATTCTGACCTTTAATAATATCATCTTCGTGATTACGCACAAAGTTTAAATGAAGCCATATATAATACGACATACTGCAAAGTACCATACTCCCGGTCAGAAATGAAACAGGAGTGTTATCATATGTCTTAAAGTCGAGATAAACGGTAAAAATAACTATCAGCATACTGATTACCGGGATAAATGCCTCGGATTTGCGTACACGGTAATAGTCAACGGCGGACATCGCTACAAGCGATACCAGAAGAATCAGGCTGATGATATGACTGGTAAAGCCCAGCGGCCCGCGATCATAGTGATTACCTTTAGTGATACGGAACGCGATATCCGAAAAGAGCGCGGTAAGGTATATGAGGGTGTTGATAATACTAAGTCCCAGCGCGGTATAAAATATTTTGCCGCGTTTTCCCAACAGATACAGCAGTATTATGATGACAAAAGGACGGATAGAGTATCCGCAGATTGCCACAAGCGTTCGCAGAGGCGGGTTCGAGTAAAAGGAAGTCAGGTAATATTCAAAGTAATTCTGACCAATAAGGGCGAATAGCAAGATTACGATTATCAGTAGTCCGCGCCTTTGTTCCTTATTGATAAATTGGTCGACAAGCGTCGCTGACGCCAGCCCCGTCAAAGCAATCAACAGCGGAACTATCGTCAACCAGACAACAGCGGTATCAAAATACATTATTCCGACCCCCTTAATTCAAAACTTGTTATATAAGAATTATAAAGGATTTTTATGATTATTTCAATAGGGCATATTCACACAAGCCAAATGCAATCAAAAAGACGGTGAAAATCAAGATCAAATAAACGAGCGGAGACGGGCGACCGTCTCCGTTTCTTTCGATGTTGGTCGAGTTTTTTCCGAAAACGAATACATAACGGTTGAAATTGAATAAAAAAATGAGTGTCCATAACTTAAATCCGTTATGAACACTCATACTGGTGCGGATAACAGGACTTGAACCTGCATGAAATCGCTTTCATACGGACCTGAACCGTACGCGTCTGCCAATTCCGCCATATCCGCAAATTTATCTCAACAGGGTAAATACCCTGCCAAAATTTATAATATATTAACTTTTGATTTTACACAGACATGGCGTGACCTGAACCGTACGCGTCTGCCAATTCCGCCATACCTGCATATTTAATTGTTAACGCAACTCGCTATATGGTAAGCTCGCGTCTCCCCGTACAAAATATAGTCGTCTCGCTTCGCCCTTGGAGCGGGCTTGCGACACTCCTTATTTTGCACAGCGCTTTTGCTCCCTTAATCTGCCACCGGCAGCGGTCGCCGCTGTCCCGTACAAAATATAGTCGTCTCGCTTCGCCCTTGGAGCGGGCTTGCG
>CADAEZ010000081.1 GCA_902787145.1 uncultured Ruminococcus sp. | reverse complement strand
GGACGAGGAATCGGAGTATGTCGATTCCCAGACAAGCGCGAAAATATGCACCGTGCTGAAAATCGATTCTCTCTCTCTCCCTTCGCTTTCCGTAAAGGCGAAATCCCTTCCCAAAGGCTTCTCTCTCGAAAGCGGGACGCACGGCGAGAACGGCTACGTCCTCAAAGGCACGGCAAGCGCGCCTGGATGCCGCCGGCTGGAATTCACATTGAAAAACTCCTACATGACGGCTGTCGAAAGCGTCTGGCTGAGATTTCCGAACTGGACGAACGAGGTGTTCACCGCCGCCGGTCTTCAGGATGTCTACAAACTCGCCGGCGGAGAAGGGGAATGGGACTTCCACCCTGTCGCATATCCGATCCAGGGCGCCGGATGGAAACTGACCGTTGCGGATCTCCCGCCCGGCATGAAATACAACGCTTCCAAATGCACGATCGACGGCACCCCGAAAGAATCCGGCATCTATACGCCGGTCTTCACCGCGAAGAGGGGTTCCGAAACGATAAAAGCGTCTTACTGCCTGATAGTAGTTCTCAAAGCTGTAGTCCATACCGCAAAAAAGTGAGTTGTGGCAGTTCTGAAAGTTCAGACCGTACCCGAAAATTGAGGGCTTGCTTATCAATACTCTGACATTCCCGGCTACGAATCCCATAGCCGCCGACTCTTTTTTCTCTGCTTTGTCGCTGCCGCGGATCTCGACGGCGTCAGGTATAAGCTTTCTAAGCTTGTCCGCTTCGTCGTTCATTCCGCACCATACGACATATTGATTGTTCTTGTCGTTTGCATACTCGGCGGTTTTCTGACAGCGAGCCTCGAGAGTACGGCGGCGCTCCTTGTGATAGCCTGTCGCTGAGGTGTCAACCTTGCGAGCGATATCTGTAAACGCTGTCAGCGCTGTGGAACTGTTGACTATTACGTCGTTCTCGTGAAGCTCAGGCAGGATATAACCGTCGTCCGAGTAGCCTATGTCAGACGGCTTGCTGATACATACAGCCCACGAGCTTACCCACTGCCAGAAGTCCCGCTCCGCGTGCTTTTTGAGGCGGTACTTTCCGCTTTGAGTCTGGTCGGCTATGAACCAGATTGAAAGAGC
This sequence comes from uncultured Ruminococcus sp., assembly GCA_902787145.1. Lineage (GTDB taxonomy): Bacteria > Bacillota > Clostridia > Oscillospirales > Acutalibacteraceae > Ruminococcoides. The sequence continues at coordinate 3,459 of CADAEZ010000081.1, read as the reverse complement.
TTCATTTGACCGCATTATTCCGAGAAATTCAGCGTGATTCAGTAACTCCATTAAATCGTTCGGCGCGGGAGTCGCCGTGCAAGCGAGCCTGTACTCGCAATCCTTGAACTTCTCAATAATCAGTCGCTTTGTTTTCCCCATATAACTTTTGAGGATTGAGCTCTCGTCCAGTACAACCGCGCCGAAAGAGTTTGTATCGAACTTGTCGAGCTTTTCATAATTGGTGATATTTATGCCGTTCTTGACGTCGGCTTGATTTTCGCAGATATTGACATCAATGCCGAACTTTATTCCCTCGGCTCTGGTCTGAGCCGCTACAGTGAGCGGCGAGAGAATAACAACGGGCTTGTGAGTCGCTTTGTGAATTTCATCAGCCCATACGAGCTGTTGCAGGGTCTTTCCGAGTCCGCAGTCCTCAAACAGCGCCGCTTTGCCTCGGGCGAGTGACCAGGATATACAATGCCGCTGCCAGTCAAAAGCGTTCGGATTGAGCTTGAGCTCGTCAACGTTGATTCCCGTCGGCATTGTACGGACTTGTTTGTTTTTCAAAAAACTCTCATAGTTCATTCTGTCTGTTCTCCAAGCTTGAGTTGTTCTGCTTTCAGGTCGTTTCTGAGTTTATCCCTGAAAGCCATAGCTGAATTATATCCATCGCTGTGCTGATTATTGTCGACGTGAATAAAAGCAGCCGAAACATCGTAGGGCGTTTCGCCTTTATACATTACAATTCCGTATGGCTCCCAGGCACCTTTTTTTACGGGACTCGGCTTATGCAGTATTCCAGAGACGAACTCTCCCCGCCACGCTGACTTGCCCGGCTCCCTTACTATAACGCGGAGCTTATCCTGACAAGCTTGCATTAACTCTTTTGTGGTCAAATTATCGCCTCGCTTTCGAGAAACCTCTTGACTGCTTGAACACGGGAGCCGCGACCTTTGCTCAGAATTATATGATAGTTCGCAAAAAAGTGAGCCATTTGTTCAATATCAAAGCTCTTGATTACCTCAAAGTTCGTGCGCCTCTTTGGCTTGACAACTGCTGTTTTATTGGTTATAATTAAAGTACGATATTTTCTTGAACTCCGCTGCTCGCGTGTATTAACGTGACAGCGGATTTTCTTTTTTTCTGCGCTCATTTTCTGCCCTACCTTTCTCGGATTGTAAACTCACGTATATTTGAATCCGGGCGAAAAGTCGTTTCTTCAATCTCAAAATGCAAGGCTGTGACTCGTTTGTCGCGCGGGTTGATTAAAAATCGGTAAACAGTTTGGAGTACGAACGTGTCCGAGTATGAGGTGTTGTTTTTGATAATGATTTTAGAGATCACGCGGTTGTCAGAAACGAACCGATACGCGCACACCCATATAATGACCGCAACGGCGATTATTGCTAAGAACAAGAAAAAGTTATTCAACGTCCATCCCTCCGATTTATTTCGCGTTTAAGTAAAACGATAATATAGAACATAACCGCCACCGTGAAGAACGCCATCGACAGCATAATTGACGGTATATCCGAAACGCTGATATGTCCGCGCTCAGAGGCTCCGATCAGTCCGTAGCCGTACAGTACGCCGATAATAGCCGCAGCCCACGGAAATAGTTTAAAATAGTATTCCTTGACACGTTCCCAAATAGCGAGAACATAAAGCAGTATGTTTTCAATCATTTCTTATCGGTCCTTTCTCTTTTAATCTTTGAATTTCTTTTTCGTATTCAGCCCTAGACTTGTAGAACGGACAGCTCTTGTCTTTCCTGTACCAGAAGTCATTATTCCTGAGACACTGACACGCTCCCGATTCATTCGCGAAACAGTCACGCTTATCACAGCTCGGCTTTATAGCTGTAGAGGGTTTACGCCCCATTGTGTTCACTACTCCCTTTCAGCTTAATAATCTTGCTACAACTGTCTTGCTTATACCGGCAAGCTCTTTTTTGTAGAACGGTTGGAAGTGTTTCTGAACAAATCGAACCGACCGTCCCATAAAGTCTGCAATATCCTTATATTTCAGAACTTCAGTATCAGGAAATCTCTCATCAAGCCTGTCAAGGTTTTCGCGATACAACTCCTTTTCCCTTGCCATTAAACTCACCTCTTTTTCAAATATAGTTATATTTCCCGCCTAGTCTCTTTTAGAAACAATTAAAATCGCAATCAGGAGCCCGATACCAAGAATAGCGATCGTGCCGCATATGATTGATGTTATAATAATTGCCGTCATTTTTCCTCACCTCTTTTATTGATTTTTTCGCTTTATTTTTGTATAATGATGTAAAAACTTGTCGAAGGGATGTGTTCTTATGAATGACAATGAAACAAAAGAATTATTTGAAGGTACAACAAAAGCTTTAATAGAATCTGAACAAGCTAAAAACTTGACAGTCCCCTTAACAAAGTCGATCGGTAACACTTTAGGTGATATTTGTGACATAGCGTTCGGTAGAATAGGAGAAGCTGCTGAAAAAAGCAGACTAAAACATCAAAAAAACATTGACGATTTCAAAAAAACGCTTTATGAAGATTTAAATAATATACCTGAAGAAAACCGTCAAGAACCAAAAGCATCTATCGTCGGTCCTGCACTTGAAGCGTCAAAGTATTATTATGATGAAGAAACAATACGTTCAATGTTTGAAAAGTTGATTGTTAATTCTATGGATAACAGAAAAGCAAGTAAAGTTCATCCATCATTTACTGAGATTATTAAGCAATTATCTCCGCTGGACGCACAAACCTTAATGTGTTTTTCTAGAGAAGATAAACTTCCAATATGTCAATTCAAAAGAGTTGATACTAGCAATAATAGTTATAACATTGCTCAAACAAACGTATTTATAAGTAACGCAAACTGTCAGGACATCTCGCTTCAAAGTATTTCAATTTCTTCACTCAACAGGCTTGGATTAATAAATGTTGATTATAATTTGCATTTATCAGATAAAAACAGATATTCTGCATTTAGAGAATTAGACTATTATAAGTCACTAGAATTCTCGTTATTTTTTTTCCCGAAAGGATACAAAATGGAAATTGAAAATGGGATTGCTTCCCTCACACCATTAGGGAAAACTTTTATTGAGATTTGTCTTTCTCCTTTACCCAAATAATTAATTCTTTGATTTGTTCCAAAGATTTATCAGCATAATCGTTTAGTATTTCAAAATACTGAACGGTTATTTTTTTTACTATAAAAAGAAAAAATACTGTGTATAGAATCAATAAAAGAAATAGTACCAAATTCATTTAACGAATCACCTCTTTGTTGGATTTGTTTCTTTTAGGAAACTTTATCGTCAAAAAAAATACGAAGAATATCACTATCGTTTAATTCAAGTATTTTCGCGATTGACAAGATTTCTGGTTGACTAAAGTCAGTTTTTCCATAAAACCGTGAGTACAAGGTCTTTTTATTAATGTTCATTTTTTTTGCAAGAGCAGGAATATTAATATCTCTTCTTGC
>CADAEZ010000080.1 GCA_902787145.1 uncultured Ruminococcus sp. | reverse complement strand
CGCCCTCATAGTTTTCTTTTCCTTGCTCTGTCAGCGTTCTTTTGAGAATTAGCAACTCATCCATCGAGTTCTTTATTAGTGCGTGTGCGATCAGATTACACATATCGTTTATTCCTCACTTGTGTCGGTGTTTTGGTTTTATATCCACTGAATAAATGCTGCTTTGTCCGCGCAGTTGTAGCTTTGGCGGAGGACAAGAGTAGTTCATCTGAAAAAGACCTTTCATCTCGAACCTTGCGGCGTGTGCATAGTCAGAATGCGCATCAACGCAACGGCGGGAAAACAGTCCACCGGACTGTTTTCTGATCCGCCTTTCGAATCTCTTGTCCTAAATTCCGTCAAGAAAAAAGCACCCGAAATGGGTGCTTTTCTTCTTGGCGGAGGACAAGAGATTCGAACTCTCGCGCCGGTTACCCGACCTACTCCCTTAGCAGGGGAGCCTCTTCACCACTTGAGTAATCCTCCAGTGAAAAAGTTGTTGGCGGAGAGGAAGGGATTCGAACCCTTGGTCCCTCGCGGGATCACTAGTTTTCAAGACTAGCTCCTTAAACCACTCGGACACCTCTCCACAGCTTTATCAAGCCTTATAATTCTATCATATTATACTCTTGTTGTCAATAGATTATTTAGTAAAAAATATTTAAATAGTCATATGACTACTATTGACAATCAAAAAAATATATGATATAATCAATCGAACTCAAAAAGAAAGGGGTGAACCCGTTGGGGCACGATTTAGTATCTCTTGAGCAACTGTCGCCGGTAATACAAATTGCCGACGGGCTCACGCTTAGTCAGGTTTGCTCGATATCCGGGCTCGAAAGCTCTACGATTCACAATTGGGTCAAGCGAAAGTTTGTACCTCATCCGGTGAACAAAAAATACTCCGAGCGTCATCTGGCGAGGATACTTTTGATTTCCGCGCTGCGATATTGTATGCGTATCGAGAGCATTGGCGAGCTGATGACCGCGGTTAACGGCGATACCGACGACGAGAGCGATGATATTATCTCTGAACAGGATTTGTACGGCTATTTTATCGGCATAGCCGCAAGACTCAGTCAGATTGATACCGCTCCCAAAGACATAGACGAGCTTATCGTCAGCGTAATGTCCGATTATCATTCAAATAAAGAACAGACAGAAAGGCTGAGGCGCGCTCTGACTGTAATGGCGTACGCTTATATCGCGTCCGGCTACAAAAAACGCGCCGATGGCATTCTGGCAGAAATTCGAGGTTGATTTTATGGGTACTCTTTCATTTTTTATGTTATTTTTAGTTGATCCGCTGTTTATGGCGTTTATGTCATCCGTAGCCATAGGAGCTTTTTTCAAAAATATTCAGGGTAAGCTTTTTGTAAAGAGAATTGTTTCTCTCTCTATTTTCGGAGCTTACTTTATTCTGGGAGCCTTCGCTTACTACTATTTTTCTTTTATAGCTAAGTGTATTGTTATGTTTGCTCCTTTTGTGCTGTTTGCGGTAATTCTGGTTGTATCGCTCATTGTCGCTCCAAAGGGTGAGATTGTGAAAGATAAATCCGACTACAAGATGACCGGCTGGGACTCGATGTTTCCTAATGATATTGATAATTAATACTAGAAAATTCTGTTTTGCATTAATTTTCTCCCTAAGATGACGCGCCCGGATATTATCCGGGCGTGTCGTCTTTAATCTATAGACATATTATTAAAAATTCAAAATAATTCACACTTTTCAGCTCGCGATTTCTTGCAAAAACAGGATTGATTATTTTTTAATATTATGTTAAACTGTTTATATACTGTATCGTACAGAAAATTCAGTATGATAAATGTGAGGTGCGATAATGGATAACGAATATAGCTTTGCTATGGAGCGCAGGCTCAGGGAGTTGAGTCCCGAGCTTCACGCTCGCTTTACCGATTCGGTGTTCGGACTGCAACATATTTTGTCTAATTATTTGCTGATTTTTCCGACCTTTACAGATCACACCGAGCTTCATTCTTTAAATGTAATTGATTTTTGCAACCGCATAATAGGTTCCGGAATCGACAAGCTCAACGCCGACGAAATATACTGTCTGCTTATGGGCTGTTATTTTCACGATACCGGAATGGGAATAAGAAAAAAAGATTTCGACGAGTTTTCCCGACAAATTGACTTCGGCGATTATTTCGAAACCCACAGCCGCGACTGTATCCCCGACATAATCCGTGATTTTCACAACGAGTATTCGGGATTGTTTTTGAGAAAGTATTCGGCGCTGTTCGACATCCCGTCGAAGGAGCATCTCTACGCGATAATCCAGATTTCACGCGGACATCGTAAAACAGACTTAACCGACGAAAAAGAATATCCGATAGCCATGTCTGTTGAAAGCGGCAACACAATTTGCTTCCCGTATCTTTCGGTGCTGATTCGCCTGTCTGATGAAATTGACGTCGCCGTTGGGCGTAACCTGAGTTTCCTCTACGAGCTGGATACGCTGACCAACGAAAAGGACATCATCGAATTCGGAAAACACGAGGCGATAAAGGAAGTCGAAGTTCTCGAAGACAGATTCGTACTGGTAATCGACACAGACGACGAGTATGTGTTCGGCAACATAAAGAAGATGTCGCTGAAAATGCAGAAAACTCTCGACGAATGCCGCCGCGCCATAATCGGACGTACACCGTATACAATAACACAAAAGACTATCGAATTGAAGAGGATATAACAATGAATATTACAAAAACCAGAGATAACCAAACAGTTACAATCTCAGTTGATGGGAGAATAGACTCGAGTACAGTTCCGCAGCTTGAGACGTCTGTAAAATCCGAGGTCAAGGATTGTGCAAAGATCATATTTGACTTTGAAAATCTTAGTTATATTTCGTCCGCCGGACTCAGGATACTTCTCGGAGCACGCAAGATAATGGGAGATCAGGGTGTGAAGATTATCAACGTAAGCGAAGAAGTCTACGAGGTTTTCGAAATAACGGGAATGTCTAAGATTCTTGATGTAGAAACAATCTGATATTAAACGCAAAGTAATAACCGGGTAACCCATTAGGGTTGCCCGGTTACTATATTAAAATGTTTTCACGCTATAGGGAAGGCTTTCTGTTGTGATGTTATGATTAATGTTAAAATCTGTTATTCTTCGTTCGTTTCAACCTTTTTGATAGCTCCGCTAACATCCTTTGAAAGCTCCATTTTCTGGAATTCGTCATCATCGGATAAGCACATATCAAATTCGGGGGTAATATCATACTCCGCCTGAGCCGAGTCAAAGGCTAATTCCAGGATATGTCCGCCCTTTGTTTTGTCGTCGGAGATAAAGTGGAAGTGCCAGCCCGGGGTGTTTAGTCCGCCCATATAGTCGGGACAGTACAGAGCGACTACAGTACCCTTGATGTTGTCGTAGTTGAACTCGCGCTGATCGGTTGCGAGAGCTTTGTCAAGCGATTTATAGGGCTTTTCTTGCTTAAGCTCGCTGCGTACATTCATCTTTTTGAATTCACCGTTCAGCTTTACGAAACAGAACATATTCTTTCCGTTTTTAGCGACAGTTTTGTCAAGAGCTTCCTTCAGGGCGTTTATATCCTTGATGTCGCTGATTTCTTCCTTAACATCGCTGTCGAAGAATGTTACGTTCGAGAACGGTACAGTCTCGTTATCATCCGCTTTTTGTACCGATCCGTCACCGAGCGCCTGATAAACCGTACCGTCAAGCACAATCATTTCGCCGTTTACGCCCTCAAAGGTTCCTATGCCGATGTCGCCGTGCTCCCTAAGCTCACTTACCTTGATGATACCGTCGTAATAACCCTGCGTCAGTGACTGCAAAAGCGCAACCTGATAAACTGTCTCCTTGTTGCTGTCGTTATTTTTTTCAGCCTTGCTGTCCTGTTGAGAGGAACAAGCCGTAAATGACAGCAAAAGCGCTGCCGTAAGAACAATTGCAAATAATCTTTTCATTAATTTTTCATCCTTTCAGTTTATTGCGGCAAAGTGCCGTGAGTCACTTAGATTCTAGCATAATCACATTTTAAAAGTCAAAGTCGTCAAGCTTTACCCACACGCTGTCCTTTTTACGGAAAGTAATATCCCCGTTTTCGGTTTCCACCGTGCAGCTTTCCTTATCAGACGACTTCAGTACTCCCTTGAATTCCTTTCCTGCTCCCTCAAGCGGTCTTATCATCTTAACCATAACATCCGCACCGATAAACTTCTCAAAATGCTCCTCCCTCACAAGCTCACGCTCTATCCCCGGTGAACATACCTCAAGGCAGTAGCTCTTGTCTATTGGGTCTGCTATGTCAAGCGGTTCATCTATAGCACGGCTTACAGCCTCGCAGTCCTCTATGGTTATTCCTTTTTCGCTATCTATGAAAATACGGAGATACCATTCCGCTCCCTCCTTGACAAAACGAACGTCCCACAGTTCCAGACCAAGCTCTTTCACATAAGGCTCTGCTATCCTCCAAACCGTCTCCGCAGTGTTCTTTCCCGCCATATGCAGTACACTTCCTTTCAATATAAACAACAAAAAGAGTGGGCTTTCTATTTCCCACTCCCTATTTTCGTCAAGGTAATCACATATAATTCTGCATCGGCGGAACAGAAATGTAAGGAAGGGCGGCAATGCTGCCGTCGGGAAGCGTGATGGCGTCCAGATAATCGGGGTGCTCTGCCAAAATCGCCCAAAGGTTCGGACAATTATCTTGCAAATATGGTTTCAGGTCAATCAGAACGCCTTTCTCACGCAATTCAACACATTCCGCGCCGGTCAGCGCGGCTTTGAACAGCACATCCGGCAGGTCCAGCGAATCTGCTTCCATTTTTTCCTTCTC
>CADAEZ010000079.1 GCA_902787145.1 uncultured Ruminococcus sp. | reverse complement strand
TCTTTTCGGCGCAACCTATAATACGGCGGTGTATTGCGAAGACGAGGTTTATTTTATCCATACTTCCGATATAGTAATGGGAAACTGTTATTTCCAGAACAAAACGCCTTATAATACTCTAAAACGCAGCAAGGATCTGGTCGAGCTGGGTTATAACGACCTGTGCTTCGCGATTGATAAGCTTTACGGCAGACCCGCCCAGGCTGAAATCGCGCCGATGCTCGAAGAAAAAAGCTTTGACGAAGCGCTGGACGAGTACAACGACGATACCCGTCGAGCAAAAGAATTACTTCTGTCGGAAAATATGGTTGATTATGTTCTCGGAACTGGTTATCTCGGAAAAGTATTCTCCGACGGAGGTCATACGGCGGTAAATTACCCTGCGGTATTATCGTTTATTACTCCCGAAACTGCTATATATAATGAGCTTAACAAACTAGCCGATTCAGAGGATTTCCGTGACAGAGCTGCGGCAAGCTATGCGATGAGCACTCTCGCCTCAAGTCAGAGAGCCACAACTATGTCGGAATTCAGAAGCGGTAAATACAAAGATTATGATCTTGTAAAGTCGTGGGATGACAAGTCGGCGTCACAGCTTTTCATTACGGGAGATACAGCTGTTTTCGCATTTGATTCGTTTGTTAACGAGGCGGTTTATAACTTTAAATGGTCTCTTGACTACGCTAAGGAAAAGGGCATTAAGCGTTTTGTTATAGACATTTCCTGCAACAGTGGCGGTAACGCGGCGGTCGTTATGTATATCATGGCTATGATTACCAATAAAAACAAGGACAGCTATGTTGCCTCATACAGAAAAATTCAGACGCTTACAGGCAATATTACAAGAAACGATAACGATGTTGATTTGAATTTAGACGGTCAGATAAACGACCTCGACAAGAGCGTATATTATGATTTTGAGTACGCCTTTATCACATCCAAAATCTCGTATTCCTGCGGAAATCTGCTTCCTTGTCTCGCAAAGGAAGCGGGCTTCCCGATCCTCGGCGAAAGAAGCGGAGGCGGAGCCTGCTCGCTGTTAATCGCGTACACTCCCGAGACGTTTTTCTACACGCTGTCAAGTTATAATAAGTTCATCACCAAGGATAACAAGGATGTTGACAACGGCGCCGAGCTTGATTATGACCTTACAAAGCAGGCAAGCGACGGAAGCGGTATATAATAAGTTCATCACCAAGGATAACAAGGATGTTGACAACGGCGCCGAGCTTGATTATGACCTTACAAAGCAGGCAAGCGACGGAAGCGGTATAGACTACTCAGGCTTGTATGATATAGAAGCTTACAGCAAAATGATCGACGAGTTCTACGGCGTAAAGCCCGCTGACGAGCCCGCAAAGGATGAACCCGCTAAAACCGTTACCAAAAAGAAAGCCAACACAATCAAAGTGACTGCAAAGACTAAGACTGTCAAGCTTAAAAAGGTTAAGAAGGCTGCCCAAAAAGCCGCGACATTTACTGTTAAAAAGGCGCAGGGTAAGCTTAGCTTTAAAATCAAGTCCGCCAAAAAGGCAATCAAAAAGTATCTTACGATTTCCAAGAAGGGCGTACTTAAAATCAAGAGATGGAAGAAAGCCAAGAAGGGTACATACACCATCAAAGTAACGGTAAAGGCAAATGGTAACGCAAATTATAAAGCCAAGTCCGTTGTCAAGACTGTTAAGGTTAAAGTAAAATAAGGCTTAAAGCTTTGTTATACGTTTTAAGAAAAGAGGTAATCAAATGAAGAACGCGAAAAGAATGATTGCTCTCGTACTCGCTCTTATTTTAGCCGTATCGGTTTTCACAGCCTGCGGCGAAAAGAAGGACGAGAAGAAGGATGAAGCGGCAATTACAGCTACTGCCGTTAAGTTTTCCAAGGACGGCAAATACACTACAACGGTAAAGTCCGACAAGATTGATTTGTCAGATATTTCGGCAAAGAATGTTGAGGTGTCCTATGAGGTTGTCAGCGACGTTCCGAGTGATGTTCTTACCGTAGAGGATCTTAAAACCGCGGTGTCAGACGGCAACAAAGATAATAAGAATAATCAGGATACTAAAACAGTTAAGCTTAAGGTCGACAGCGTTAAAAATAATCCCGACGGTGGTTATGATATAAGCTTTATCGACAATGAGGCGGCTGAAAATCAAATTCAGTCTTATACGGTAAATTTCAAAAAGCCTGAAGCCACTGTTTCGGTAGCCGTTGATTTTCCCGAAATCACCGTAACTCCCGACATTAAGCATGTAAACTCCTCGGATAAGGAGTTCAAGGTTACTCTCGCGCTCAAGGGCAGTGAGTACATTGAGAAAATCGACCAAAAGGATATTACCCTCGGCGACGCGTTTGAAAAGCTGAATATAAACAGTATTTCCGCTTCGGGAACAAATCTCACAATGCAGCTGAGCGGCTCGCTTAAAAAGAACGAGGTCGGCTTATATCAGTGGGGAACTATAGGCGTTAAGCCCTCGGGCATAAATGACGCTTATCAGACTGTTACCGCAAAGGTTGAGGTTAAAACCGACGGCGCGTATATTGATAATTCTACACTTAAGTATGATGGCGGCAAGATTACGGCGGAGCTTAAGGTTTACGGCGCGGCCGATGTAAATAAGCTTAAAAAAGACGATTTGAAAATTGATGGCGCGATTGTTGAAAGCCTTGAGAAGAAGGACGACAATACAGCGCTTGTTACACTTTCCGCGGACAAAATTGAAAGCCTCAACGATTTCGCGGATAAGATAGGCGGCAAAAAGATGACTGTCGGTGATTATAAAACCGAAGCGGCAGTTTATCAGGCGAGCTTCTACCCCGTATTCGACTACATTGAGGAAGACGGAAATAACTTTAAGTTAACACTCAAGCTTTATGCCGATAACGGTACATTTGATAAGGCGCTCAAGACTGATGCGGTAAGCTTTGGTAAGGGTTTTGAGAACGCGAAGCTTGAGTCAGTAAAGCTTGAAGAGGACAATGTTGCCGCTCTTATTCTTTCTGTTCCCGCTAAAGGTCAGAAAACGGACAATTTCAGCATAAACGGCGAGGTAACTCTCGCGAAAGGCGCTCTGACAAATATTTGGGGCGATAAAACATCCCGTGAAGCTTCCTTTACACGTAAATATTCAAACGAAAGTCTTGGTAAGGATGTTACCCTTAACGCCGATACTCTTCTTGAAATTCAGAAATACACCAGAGGTCTCAACACTGTTTTCGGTTCAATTTGTTACTATGGCTCGGCAGCGGGTTCGGTTTATTCACTTGCGAAAACCATCTTAGAGGCAACAGGTGTTCTTGAGTCCGATCACGTTAAAGTGATGAAGGAGCTCAAGGCAATCAAACAGTCCATTGAGGACGTTAAGGATGAGGTCCTTAAGGTCAAGGCAATGCTCAGGGTTTCCGAGAAAAACGAAATTCAAATCAAACTCAGTCCTTATGAGGAAAAAATCAGCAGACTTAACCAATACATCAAAGATATGACCTCGGTTTATGAGATAAGCGCGGTTAAAATGGCGCTTGAGGACGCGGTAAAGACAAAGAAGCTCGACAAAATGCCCGACTTCGCGGAGTTTTCCGAGGGAGAGCTCGACGCGAAAATCAAGGAATACGGCGACAAATATCTGCCCAAGACCAGCGATATGACCGATAAACAAGCCGCTGAATATAACGAGCGCTTAGTGGACTATATGCTGTCAAAAGGCACCGATGTTCTAGATACACAGTATGACGATTTTAAGGACTTAGCGTCTAAGCTAAACGAGGTTGTCGGATTGATTCTTGCCGACCTCAGCAAGCCTGAGGACGAAAACCCGATGACTTATTATAATCAGATTTGCGCTCTGTCATATAACTTTGATTCACAGAGCTACGAGTACAGACTTTCACAAAGAGTTCTGGCTGAATCTCAGCTTGCGAGAGCTATAATCTTATTGTCTTCATATTATAAGATTACAACTGACCCAACGAACACCAAATTCCGTAACCGCAGAAACGAATTCCAGACAACAATGAAGTATCTGGACAAATTCCCCGTAACAGGCCATTGCGCAAAGGATATCAAGGCTAACCCTCGTTATGTTACAAAAAAGAACGCTGTTACACACGAAATTAAGGTTGACAGACCTGTAATAAGCGAATTCGCGATAGCGGGTCTGCCGCCCAAAAAATCCGCCTCGGCTGTCGAAAAGCTGCTTACGGATAACGGATATACCGTATGCAATCAGCTCCTGAATATGGGCACAAACGGTTATAAGGTTTATCTCGGCTACAAAACCACAAAGAATTACGACGAAGCCGTAAAGGGCGTTATTGTCCTTAAAGATACCGATACCAACACCTATACAACAACCGATGAGCGCAAGATTGAGTATAAGCTCGCTTCCTATATAGGCGATACAGAGTTTGAAAAAGGAAAGGGAAACATCAACGAAGGCACAAACGCCGAAAACCTCCATATCTACTACACTAAACAGGCCAGCGACCTTAACGAAGGAAAGGTTATTGATAAAATATCGGCTCGCGTAAACACACCGTACACCGTCGGAGCCAAATCGGCTGTACTGAACGTAGGTGAAACATTCGGCAGAGATTGCCAAGCGGTCAACATAAACTCCTCGGGTACTCCCATTTATTTAGGTCAAACCCTGCAGCCCGCAAACGGAACTTATAAATACGAGGAAGACCTGCAGGATTATATTAAGGACATTATGCTGTCGGGCGTCGACGGCAGTCACGAAAAAGCAAAGCGTTATCTGACGGACAGGGGTTATACCGTTATAAATCAGGACCTTAACGCGGGAGCGGGCGGACACGATATTTATCTCGGCTATAAAACCACGAAGAATATCAATGAATCCATTAAGAATCTTGAGATTATTGAAAGTTTTGATATGCCCAAGGATTACTCTGGTTGGAAATTGTGTCCCTATACGGGAGATTCCGAATTTGTTAAACGCGGAGGAGATCTTAACGAAAACGCGGGCGGTTGGAATATGTATCTCTACTATAACAGAAACAAAAGAGGAGATGGATACGGTCTTACCGAAATATACTTCAACTCTACAAAGAGCGGCGGAGTCGGAAGATCTGCCTCGGGTCCTGTCGATCTCAACAATTTGGCGGGCGGCGACTACATTTATATGCATGCTGTCTACGGCAACGGAGTATATAAAACCAATGAATATGTTGATGAGGACCCCGAGTACTATCCCTTCTGCTATTTCCTTAATCACAAGGTGAGCTACGGCAACAGCGAGGATTACTGGAATTTTAACTTCCTGAAAGCGGCTTTACAGGGTACGGACGGAAATTACCGCGACTGGACATCTGAAGAAGTAAACGAATTCTGCCGCAGAATGCACAGCTCAAACGCGAACGCCGAGCTGGAAAGCGCGGGCATAAAAACCAACAAATGCGGTGTCCTGACCAAGGCGACTGTCACAGCTGATTCCAAATATTTTAATCTTATTTGGTATCCGTTTATACGTATGAACGGTAACGTGATACAAGCTAACAAGAAGTATGAAACCAAATATCCAGACGAGAATAATTATATTAACAATTTTGAGCTTAATAAAGATAAGACCATGTATGACAGATGCAAAAGAAACGCGGAATTTGTATTCTTTAAGCTTCATGGATGATGATTTATAAACACGGCCCGCCGAGAAATCGGCGGGCCGTGTTTATGCTTTGAATTATTCGATTGTAAAATCAAATGTATACGGTTCTGTTTTTGTCGCTTTAAAAGTGTTACCCTGTTTCTCAAAGGTAGCCATATCCGAACAGCAGGTCTTGCCGAAAATGTCCTTCGCGACGAAAACATACTGATATTCTTTTCCGTCGAGCCGTATCTTTGTGACATTGTCGTCTTCGTTAAATACAAATTCTTTTCCGTAATATATTTTGTCTCCGCTCAGGCTGACATCAGTCGCGAGCCTGATTCTGTCGCCGTCTTTAAGAGATTTAAATTCGTTTATAGGCAAGCCGTTTTTGTCAATGCCGTCGCAGGTTCCCGGTAAAAAATATGATTTATCCTCAAAAGTGTAATAATAGCGGAAATATGTTTCCTTGCCGTTT
>CADAEZ010000078.1 GCA_902787145.1 uncultured Ruminococcus sp. | reverse complement strand
TGTATAGTCATTATCGTCGGCAAGCGCGGCATTGGCGTCCCACCCGTCATTGTTAGTTCCCAACGCGCAGAAAACGGCAATATCGCTGTAGTAGTTCGGCTTGGGAGAAGCGAACTTTGCCTTAACGGTAACGTTTTCCTCAGGCATTCTAAACGAATACACACCGTTAACAGGTGTAAGCGTTGTGTTGTTGACGGTCACGCTCTCGATTACATAGTCCTCGTCGGGGATTATGCTCAGATTTACCTTCTCGCCCTGAACCGCTACGGATTTGCTGGCTGTTACCGCTCCGTGTCTGGGTTTTTTTATTGTGACAGTATGCAGATCCGCCCATATCGGTGAAATCGTAAATTCGTGAACACCGGAGGCGATTTCCAGTTCCTCATCCACAGGATACTCGGTTGAGGTAATACCGTCGGACCACGCCTTGAACCTCTTGCCCTCGGGAGCGGTAAACGCGCATTCCGGTAAGGTAACAACCGGGTTATAAACTACTATATTCGGCATTGTCCCCGTGCCGCCGTTTGGATCAAAACGGAAAACATATGATTGCTTAATACGGATGTCACCGTTTACATTTTCGGTAATAATATACTGCTCGCTGTCGCTTGAAAAATTACTCTGAGAGCACTTATTTCTTAACGAGGAGTCGGTAATTGTTCTTTGATCTGTATTACTCGGAACAGAGATACCGATTTTTGCGTCCGAAGTGAGCGAAGCGGAATTGTTTTGCGGATATACGCTTATCTGGCTCGTAAGATACACATTGTTTTCGGAACCGTCGGACTTCTTGTTGCCTGTAATATCGGGCTTGCCGGACACCTTTAGTTTATTGCTGCTGTTATTACTGTTAAAACAGATTCCGCCGCCGTTGCCGCCCGAGATGTTGCCCATAACGGAAGCGTTATTAACGGTAATACATCCGTTACCCCAGACTCCGCCGCCGTTGCCGTCCGTAGTATTGCCTGTTACGGTGCAGTTTTCAATAACAAAGTCACAATTGTTAATGATAATGCCGCCACCGTCTTGAGTGTTGTTGCCGCCTGTAATTTTGCCTGTTTTGGCTCTGCTTGTGTCCTTGAGCGTAAGGTCGCCGTTCACCGTTATTACATTTCCGCCCGCGGTTGCTGCCTTACCTGATAAACCACGGTCAATAGTAAAGCCGTTGAGATCGATTGTGAGAACCTTTCCCTCGGGGATGACGAGAACGGAATCTGTCGCCGCTGCTTTGTAGGATTTATTCAGCGTGATCGTATCGCCGCTTGAAGCGTTGTTGATAAATGTCCGGAGTTCTTCCCATGGGTTTGTGTATGGATATAAAGTTTTGTAGCCGAGCTCTTCATTTGCGTCAGAGTATGTACCCGCAGAGTATTCGTTTCCGTTTTCATCAACAAAGTCCTTTTTCAAAGTAACAGCTCTGCTGATAAATGAAGAGGAATTGGCGCCTGTGCTTTGTTCCCGATTGTAACGCTTGGCATAGATACTATCCGTAGAATCCGACCAACTGATTTCTGCTATGGAGTCAGCGCAAATACCGCCGTCCACCTCAAGCCTGCCGCCGTTGAACACAAATTCATTCGCGTGCATTGTCTCGCCGTTATTTCCCGTCGCCGTAACGTTTCCGCCATTTATCGTAAGACGATTTGTTTTTAGTGCGGTAGTAACATTACTCAGCGAGATATCGCCGTTGTTTATTGTAACTGAGTCGCTTTCATCTATGATACTGTTTTTGACTCTTCCTCCGTTAATGGTAATGTTTTTCACCGCAATAAAACAGTTGCTCGCAGATTCCCGCTTAATGGTACCGCCGTTTAGAATAAGGCTGCCTACGGTTCCGTATCCTCCCTGTTCGCCGGTACCGGAATATATAATTCTGCAATTAGAAGAGTCGGGATAATTCGGGTCAAAGTTTGCCAGCAACTTTCCGCTGTTATTTTCCTGCCCGTAAATTGTCAGCTTATCGTTTTCGTTCGAGAGGTAAAAGCCGCTTATTCTGCAGTCAACAGATACACCGTCACAGAGGATGAGCTTAACATCGCCGTTAATATCAACGTCTTCATCTATTGAAACATCCTCGTATGCCGCATACCAACCCGAATTGAGCTCAGACGGGTTATGTGTCAGTAAAGATACGTTAGAGGCAGTTTGAGGATCGCCGTTTTCGTCTATATACGAAACGCTGCCGTTGAAAACAAGCTTAGGGATAATCTCAGTCTGCCTGTCGGTATAGGTTGAATTGTTGTATGTTACAGAGGCGGTATAAACACGCGAGCCGTCTGCGAGATAGGACGCTTCCTTTATTACCTTGGAGCTGACAGTCGCGTTTACTACGGTATCGTTTGTTCCGTCGGAAAAGGTCGCAGTTGCCGAGCTGTAATCATTCGCCCAGCTCCACACGGGCTTAACAGCGTCGGATTCCCACTCAAAACAAACAGACTCAAGATATAACGCGCCTGCAGAGGAGCGAATCCCGACATACTTATAATTGCTGTCAACAGTCAGCTCACTACAATACACCTCATTTGTAAAGTCGTAATCAGCGTCATTAAATACAAGCGTGCCGAGGAGCGTCCCCTGCGTTGAAGCATTGTACAACTCGCTCGGAGCGGAATAGGCAATATTGCTTCCGAAAACCTTTAATTCTCTGTTGTTATTATTGTAAATATCTTTCCACTCAACAGTAAGTGTGCGCAGAAAACCTCCGGATGTTGTGGTAACAACGCCTGAGTTATTGTTTTTGCTGCGCATCTGGATTCCGCCGTTGCCCTTTGCCGAATTTCCCGCGTAAACAGCATCCGACTCAATGCCCGTGTGATTTTCGCCCTTTTGCGCTGTCCAGTCAACATAAGCTGTGCTGCGCGCTCCGGTATCATCCAAAGTCAGTATATCGGTAAATGTCTCTGACTCTGCCGAAACGGTGAGCGGTATAATCGTGAACACGCTTATTATTAAAACAATTGATAAAAGTATGCTTATCGGTTTAGTAAGATACTTCATTGGAATTTCCTCCCATACTTTCAGAAATAACTATACATAATAATTTTAACATTATATTTTTTAAAAGTCATTGTCCAATCTGGTCACTATAGTTCCGTATTGGAATTATAGTGCAATTTGCAGGTGACTTTTCAATAATCATTTGTTATAATTATATCGAAGGTGTGATACATGAACTGTTATCATAAACTTTCTGAAACAAATCGCGCACATTTTCACCTTGCGCACGATTCATTTACTCTTTCGGATAACGCAAAGTAGAATACAATTAATGCGGAAGCTGATTTTAAAGCTTCCGCATTAATTGTTTTAATTGGATTTTATGCTGTTTAATACCTTAGAAACAGATTGTATATGTCGGTTATAATCTTCGAGAAAGGTTTTGTAATATGCTTCACCTTCGGGGAGGATTGTGTATATATCTCTTTCGCCGCGATCGGTTTTAATTCTATCCTGTTTAACATAATTCTTTTGGCAGAGATAATATAGAGCGCTGAAAGCCTGACATTGACTTATCTCTGTTCCTTTAATGGCGTGCTTCTCAATGGTTTTCATAACTCCGTATGCGTTGGTCGGTCCCTGCATAAGACAAGCGAGAGCCAAGAGCTCGGTTGTAACGGAAACAAATCTTGATTGCATTAAATCAGTCCTTTCATAGTCTTGTCTTTTAAGCTCGTCGCTGATGTTAATAATGCGGAGCTTTTTCTTTTGAGCAAGTTTATAAGTATTATATGCTCCTCCGCTGATGTGATTGACATAGCAGATAGCGGCGGAACTTTTTTCTATCATAAACCTGTTCCTTTTCGGGATAGCGGTTTTGTAGCCTGTGTATGAAACGGAGTTTGATGTATCGGGCGTAATGATCTCATCAAAAAGCGTTTCATCAAAAATTCTGAAATTGTGGTACGGTATAACGAGAATGCTTTTTAATTTGGGATAGTCCTTCTGTAAGGAATGAACGGCTTGCGCACAAGTTCGGTCAAAAGCACCCTGACCGCCGTTGAGAAAAGTATCAACGCCGTTCATAATTTCCTGTTCAATAAAGGGAATGATGTCCTCGACAGAAAGAGGACAATCGCTGTGACCGATGAATACAGCCGTTTTGTCTTTGTCCATAACTTTCGTGAAATAAAAAAAGCGTAGCAAACCGAAGCAGCTACGCCGAAAAACACATAGCTCTCGTTTTTGCTACAAAACCACAACGGCTATAACAGATTACTCTATCACACCCATTTGAGCCTGTGTTTTATCACAGTATAGTATGGGCGTGAATTTTTTAAATAACAAAAAAGCACAAGTTTACCAACGGTAATTCTTATGGTTATAGCCTTTATTTAATTGTGGTTTTGTAGCAAATTAATAATATCACATTTATTATCCTGTTTCAAGAGCTATGAATTAAAAAAGCGTAGCGACGGAAACCGAAGCTACGCATAAAAACACAAGCTCCTGATTGCGCTAACAAATCTTTCCGTCAATTGAAACAACAATGTGGAAATAGAGCATGTGCTTTTTACAAAAAGCACACACTGTGTCTCAATTAACGATATTCAAGATTTGTTAGCAATATTAGTGTAACACAATTATAAAAAATATTCAATGTAAATTATGCCGTTTTTTCTTTCTCTTTCCTTTTTGCGTGAGGAAGGAAAAATAATAACGTACTTTTCTCACCGTAATAGCGGTATCGCTGTTCGGTTTTAATAAGTTTTTCCTTACGGAGCTCACGGACGGCTCTGCGGACTGTAGCCTCGGACATTTTTGTGTCGGAGGCTATTCTTTTTACCGCGGGCCAACATTCTCCGTTCTCATCGGCTCTGTCCGCGAGGTAGGCATAGACTACGAATGCTCGGTGAGAAATATCCATTTTGTATATGAATTTTATGTCACGCATATTATCCCTCCGTTCTATGTGTTTGCTCACGTCTTGAGTGGTTTTCTGTTCTCATTTCAGCTCTGTGCTGTCTTTGAGAGTTATTGCTGCTCTTTTCCGCGGATGACGGTTCATCAATCTGAGGAGGATATTTTTCAAGAATGGCGGCTATCAGCGACTGCCTGTCAGCGTAGTGAACCTTTCTGTTACCTCGCTCAGCGGATACATACGGCTCGCCAAAGGTTATTCCCCATTTGAAGAACAGCTTCAGCTTTACCTTTATCGGATGATGGGCGGTTTTCAT
>CADAEZ010000077.1 GCA_902787145.1 uncultured Ruminococcus sp. | reverse complement strand
GCTTTTATCCTGCTTACTAAAACCGTGTCGAACCTTTTAGCTATTCTTTTGTAAATCGGAACGCAGCAGAATAATCCGACAGCAATCAGTATTATGTTCGACGTAAGAAGATAGAGACTGTATGAATCCACTACTCCGCCGGATAATGTAAACATTATCCTCAGGTAATTTAACGCGTCCGCGAATGTGTTTGAGGAGAATAATACCCATCCGACCATCACGAGAATAATCGTGATTATTCGTTTTAATACATCGGGCATTATTTTGAGGAAATCGTCAAGAACGTATTTTTCGAGTATCAGCAGCACTCCGTAATATACGCCCCATAATACGAAATTCCACGCAGCTCCGTGCCATAATCCGGTAAGCAGCCATACTATCATCAGGTTTGCGATTACTCTCGGAGTTTTTTTGCGGTTTCCGCCCAGCGGTATATATACATATTCCTTAAACCACGATGACAGCGAAATATGCCATCTGCGCCAGAAGTCGGTGACAGAATCGGCGAGGTATGGGTATCGGAAGTTCTCGCAGAAAGAGAATCCGAACATTTTGCCCAGTCCGATAGCCATATCTGAGTATCCTGAAAAGTCAAAGTATATCTGCAGTGTGTAGCAAACTATTCCTATCCACGCGCTCAGCGTGCTTAGCGAGCCGATGTCCGACGCCTGTACCGAGCTGTAAACGCTTCCGAGGGTGTTGGCGAGCAGTAGTTTCTTCGATAAGCCCACAACAAATCTTGATAGTCCCTGCGAGTATTTTGTGACGCTCTCGCGCCTGTGAGTGAGCTGACGTTCAATATCCTTGTACTTTACAATAGGTCCCGCGATAAGCTGCGGAAAGAGTGATATATATAACGCGAAGGATATGATGTTGTTCTGAGCCTTAATCTTGTCCCTGTAGAGGTCGATTATGTAGGACATAATCTGGAAGGTATAGAACGAAATACCTACCGGTAGCGGAAGAGACGGCATTCTAAGGTCGAGGTTGAGTATATGTCCGAGGTTCTCGGCGATAAATCCCGAATATTTAAAGAATCCGAGCACCGCGATGTTGAATACTATAGCGCATACAAAGAGGATTTTGGCTTTGTTTTTATCCTTCGACGCAGCCATATCCTTGCCGATAAAGAAGTTGAACACTATGCTTATCAGCATAAGCACTATATACACAGGCTCGCCCCATGCGTAAAACACAAGGCTCGCGATTAGGAGTATTATGTTTTTTACTCTGATGCTTTTTGTCAGCGCTCCGCCGATAATAAAGTAGGCGAGAAGGGTAATCGGCAGGAAAACCAGCAAAAAGGTTGATGAACTGAATACCATTTATGTCTATCCTTATTTATAATGAATTCTTGAATATCTCAGCCAGCGTACCCGCGTTTTTCGATACACAGTAAAAGACTGTATTTCCGTTTGTCTCGATAACGCTGTTTTCGAGCAGGGAGTACTGTTTCGGGGCGTAGCTTTTGTAAAGCTTTTTTTGTTCTTCTACACGCAACTCGATTTTCTCTTTAAATTCTTCGCTGTCGTCACTGTTATTGAGCTTCGCGATAAACAGCTCTGAAACGTTCATTACATTGTCGTTGGCGTAGTACACGATGCCTTCGGTTTTTGACAAGTCAATTTTCAGCGTCTTGACCGCGTCGGCATTCGACTTTTTCGTCATTTGTTTTGCGCTTATCGTTTTTACAACAGGGGAGGATATCGCCTTGATATCCTTGTCCGTGCCGCCTGAGCGTGATACACACAGCATTATGATAAAAACTATCAGCGCCGCTACGCAGAGTATTTCGATAATTCGATATTTTAGCTGTGTCACTTTAGCTGTGTACCTCCGTATAAACATAGGGCAGATAGTATTTTGTGTAGAAATATTCAACAAAGTGGATACCGTCCGCGTCATAGTTCGATTTTTTGAAGAAGCCTTTCAGCCCGGTATAATCTATATATTTAACACCGAGCTCGTCCGCCATTTTCTTTATCAGGGGATTGTAGTAGCTGATGTTCTTTGTATAAGGCTCAAGTTTGTACGCTTTTTTAAGCACGGGGAAGATACTGTCTACGAATATCTCGGTATCCGGCAGTTTTTTCTTTATTTTCTTAATGGCGTTGGAGTATCTGATAATGAAGTATTTAGCCTGTTCCTTTTGCTCCAGCTCATTCTCGCCGAAGTGGAGCACGAGGTATTTCGGGTTAGCGTTAGCGATTTGGCCGGAATTCTCACCCAGAAAGCTGCTGTTAGCTCCGATTTTGGCAATTACCTGCGTACTGTCCAGCACATTGTACTCGACAATTGACTTGACGAGGCTGTCACCGCAGAAAATCGTATCGTTAAATATAGCTTTAAAGCTGCCGTTCTTTAACTTTTCTGCCGCGACTTTGGCGTTATTCTGTTTTGTGAATTCGTCGCGGCTTTGTCTTATCAGCTTTTCGTTATCGGCGACGCTGTCTTTGTTCAGCGTATCTATATAGGATAATCCCTTGTTGGTGTCATATCCCTGTTCAGCCCACGGAAATATCGTGACAATCAGCCGTATCGCGAGTATCAGAGTTATAGCCGCGAGTATTGCCGGAACCGCCTTTTTACAATGTTTTTTCATCAAGTTTACTCCTGATTCAAAAAATAAAATATACATAAAAAATTATACTATACTATCAAAAAAAGTTCAATCCGTTTTGTCGAAATATAAGGAATAAAAACTAAAAATCTTTCTCTTTACAAATTCACTTTCGTATGATAAAATGTAATTGTTTTAGCAACTTAATGCGTGAAAGTAAAGGAGAATTAGTGTGAAGGCTCACACTGATTCAATTTAGTGTTGTCCGCTCAGTTTGTCCCTTTGGGACAACGAGCTATGACTAAATTTCCGTTTACGCCTTATCCGCCCACGGTAAGGTTGTAAATTGCATTAATGTTTATCAGTGGGCGGAAAGGCTACGGAAATCATTATGAACTCAAAGCTAAAGAATGAACAGACTGATTTTCTGTTCGACGCAATTCTTACATTAAAAACAAAGGATGACTGCTACAGATTTTTCGAGGATCTCTGCACCCAGCCTGAGCTTAACGCGATGTCACAGCGTATCGTTGTGGCAAAGCTGCTTACCGAAAAAACCGTCTACAGCGATATCGTAAAACAGACAGGCGCTTCTACCGCGACAATCAGCCGTGTAAAGCGTTCGCTTAACGAGGATACCGACGGCTATATGCTCGCGTTCAGGAATATGGATATCAAGGTGGATAAATAATGGACTCCTACGGAGTTTTCGCCGATTTTTACGACGAGCTCACCCAAAATGTTGACTACAAAAGCAGAGCTGAGTATTTTTTGGAGATACTCAGACGGCATAATCACTCTCCGGGGCTTACTCTTGATCTAGCCTGCGGTACGGGGAACCTGACGATTATCCTGAAGCAGCTCGGAGTCGATGTCTACGGTGTCGATGCGTCGGGCGAAATGCTCTCGGTCGCGCGCGAAAAGTCAGCCGAAAAAGGCTTGGACATCCTTTTTATTTGTCAGCTTATGCAGGAGCTTGACCTCTACGGCAGTATCGACACCTGCGTCTGTACCCTTGACAGTATCAACCATATCACCGATATCGAGGATGTACAAAAAGCCTTTGACAGGGTTGCTCTGTTTACAAATCCGGACGGAGTGTTCCTGTTTGATGTAAATACTGTGTATAAGCATCGGAATATTTTAGCCGACAACACCTTTGTATATGATACAGACGACGTCTACTGTGTGTGGCAAAATTCCTTAAAAGAAAATAATACAGTAAATATAGACCTGACTTTTTTCTATCCCGACGGTGATGTTTACCGCAGGGAGGACGAAAGCTTCTGCGAGAGGGCATATACTGATGAGGAACTGAGGTCTATGCTGAGTCATTCGGGATTTTCGGTAGAGGCAGTGTATGGTGATATGAGCTTCGACCCTGTGTCGAAAGAAACTCAGCGCGCTATCTATGTGGCAAGAAAGGTGAATTATGGATAAACTAATCAGATGTATTACGAGCGACGGCGCGGTAATGGCGGCGGCAGTAGACGCGTCGGACATTGTGTTTACCGCCCAGCGTCTGCACAACACTACTCCTGTCGCTACAGCTGCTCTGGGACGATTGTTGTGCGCTGGCTCGCTTATGGGAGCTAATCTTAAACAGTCAAAGGCTACAATTAACCTTAGCGTAAAGGGTGACGGTCCTCTGGGGAGCGTTTTCGTAGTAGGGGACAGCGGCGGTAACGTAAGAGGTTATGTCACCAATCCCGACTGCGAGACATCATATTATAACAACGGCAAAATCAACGTCTCAGCCGGTGTCGGCAAGCACGGCACTCTGGGTGTAATTCGCGATTACGGTCAGGGTGAGCCGTATATCGGACAGGTGCCGCTCGTAAGCGGTGAGATTGCCGAGGATATAACCAACTATTACGCGACATCCGAACAGATTCCGACCGTATGCGGACTCGGCGTCTTGGTGGATAAAGAGGACGGCAAGGTGCTTTTGGCCGGAGGATTCTTGATTCAGCTTCTTCCGGGAGCGGATGACAATACGATTGACAGGATAGAGAAGAATATTTCTGCACTTGAGCCTGTTACTACAATGCTCGCCAAGGGATATTCGATTCTCGATATCTGCAAGCAGGCGCTCGACGGCTTTGAGGTTGAGGTTCTCGATGAAAGCGAGATCAACTACGTTTGCTCCTGCTCACGCGATAAGCTCGAAAACTATTTCTCCGGTTTAAAGGAGGGCGAGCTTATGGAATTGATTGACGAAAACGGCGTATGCGAGGTAAATTGTCAGTTCTGCAAAAAACAGTACAGTTTTACTGAAGACGATATGAAAACTATAGTAAAAAACAGAGAGAAAAAAAGTTAAAGTTTTTTATAAAAAAGTATTGACTTTTATACCTCGATGTAGTATTATATATAAGTCGTCAGCGATAAAGACGACAATGTGGGAGCTTAGCTCAGCTGGGAGAGCATCTGCCTTACAAGCAGGGGGTCACAGGTTCGAGCCCTGTAGCTCCCACCACTTTTCTAAAAGCTTTTAGCTTTTATACGGCCCGGTAGTTCAGCTGGTTAGAACGCTAGCCTGTCACGCTAGAGGTCGACGGTTCGAACCCGTTCCGGGTCGCCATAATGTGCCTCTGTAGCTCAGTTGGTAGAGCAGGGGACTGAAAATCCCCGTGTCGGTGGTTCGATTCCGCCCGGAGGCACCA
>CADAEZ010000076.1 GCA_902787145.1 uncultured Ruminococcus sp. | reverse complement strand
GCGGTACTGTTTCGGCAACCGCGACGCGTGACGGCCAGACGATATTCAGCGGTTCTATGCCGGTCGAAATCGCATCCGGCGCTGTGGTTACGCTGACAGCAACCCCCGCAACAGGCTATGACTTCAAGAGCTTTACCGTAACAGACGCCGACGGTACACCCATTACCGTTACAAACAATAAGTTCACCATGCCTGAGAGTGCTGTTTCTGTAACAGCTGAGTTTGAAAAGCAGAAATTCACAGTAACATGGCAGAACGACGATGGCACTGTTATCAAGACTGATGAGAACGTCGAGTACGGCGTGACTCCCGCCTATGAGGGCGAGGTACCCGCAAAGGGCTCGACCGCCGAATTTGACTACACCTTCTCCGGCTGGTCTCCCGAGGTTACTGCCGTTACAGCCGACGCAACCTACACCGCATCCTTCAACAGCACAAAGCGTTCCTACACCATCACATGGAAGAACGGCGATGATGTTCTTGCAACCGACACCGTCACTTACGGAGAAACTCCTGTTTATACAGGCGAAACTCCCGCGAGGGCTGAGGACAACGAGTACACCTACGAGTTCGCCGGCTGGTCTCCCGAGGTTACTGCTGTCACAGGCGACGCGGAATACTCCGCACAGTTCACATCCGAGCCGAAACCTGTTTCCGACACTTACACTACAGAGGACGGCAAAGCTGTCGAGCTCGCCGAGACCTTCACTCGCGACGCGGACGACAAGGCTAACTTCGGCATCGGCAACGTGTTCAAGAATCTTGAAATCCTCGGTGTTCAGAAAAAGCTCAGCGATGCGGACGAGAGCCGCGGAGTTCGTTTCGTTACGGTAATCGACAACGAAGTTGTTCAGGACGCCGAAGACTACGGCTACATCGCAGTTGCAGGCGACGACATGAATGACGCGAGAGAGAAAATCGCGGACGTAACTCTCGACACTGTTTCCGCGAAAAACGTGTTCACCTGCAAGGGAACCGACAACACTGTCAGCGGAGACTACGGAAAGTATAGCTCCGACAAGAGCTATAAGTACGTCACCTTCGCGATTAACAACATCAGAGAGAAGGGCGTCGCGGTTATGTTCTATCTCAAGGACAAGAACGGCAACGTCTACTACGCGCCTTACACAAACAAATCAGGCGATAGCTTCAACAACTGCGCGGTAGACTGGGCAGCTCTTACCGGCAGCAACTAATTAAAGGAGAAATGAACATGACGGAATATAAAGTACCTGAAATCGAAAAGATTGAATACAGCACCGAGGACACCCTTACGGTGAGCAACGAGGACAACAAGACAGTTTCCGACATCAACGATCTCCTCAATAAACCCACCGCTCCTTGACGCAGGGTGTTGCTTTGAAAAAAGAATATCGCTCACCTGAATTCGAGCCTATAAAGTATTCAGTTGAAGATGTATTGCTTGAGAGCAATACTAACCCTACTAACCCCACCGGCACCGACGGCTGGGAAGAACACATAAACAAACCATAATTTCAGCGGAGACAGTTCACCTTGAATTGTCTCCGCCTTTTTCGAACAATACCTTATCCCCAAAAATCGGACTTGGGGCAGTCGCACTAAGTCGGCAAAAACACGACCGGGCAGCCCGAAAGGACTGCCCGGTTCAGTTTTTGGGATATCTGAAAGAGGGGTTTAAGCTTTATTTTCCCAGTGCAGGGATAAGATTAACAAGACAATTATCTATCCAATATGTATTTTTATCTGCTGCAATCTCGTTTGTAACGATATTAGTACATATTAGATTTGAGATAGCATTAGTCCCTCCTAAAGCGAGTGGAAGGACATGGTGGATATTCCACCCACAGTAAACACGAGCACCTCTGTCCCATATATAATAATCTGGATTACCATACCCATGTTTACACATAAAGTTTCCATGAAAGTCTTCTGCGTATTCTGCGCTGCCGTAGTATCTTTCCCAAAGACGCAGGGCGTTTCTTTTGGTGATGTTCATCATTTCACCTCCAATCCGGATCAAAAATAAAAGTCCATACACTATTGCGTGTATGAACTCAACTTAATCCGAATTGGGTGCTTTACACGCAACACTACCAAGACAGTCGAAAAACTGCCTAAGTAAGTATGGTGTAAAGCCGTAGAAAAATAATTTACGCACCAAAGGTTTATCATTACTTTCTCAAGGGCAAGAACCGGAATGCTTAATCCTTGATATTTCTACCAGATTTACTTTATGTATGTTTGGATATAAGTAGGAGTATCTCTTCTGTTTTTAGTTAATCCGGTATCGCCTACAGAAGCTATAAAACCTATACTACAACAATATCCTTACAAATGAATTATATCAGATAATTATTGATAATTCAATATCTGTCAGCAAAATCATCATGATCAGCCATTACTGCACCTTCATGCAATTTACCACTCTTCCGTTCAAATCAGAATTGAAATCATCCGCTCTGTCTTCCTCACTCATCATATAAAAAAGAGCAGACCACTACTCACATAACGGTCTGCATCAATATTATTCTCTTCATTCGGAGGAGGAATCCCGCCCTCGCTCATAGAACTTAATCATAAGCATAACATTGACTCTGGTGAGGCACGACGCCGCAGACCATTGGTTCCCAAGTTCCCGATATGCTTCGATTTGCTCCGGAGAGAGTTTGTGTCGCCTGAGCGCTTCGATATCTTCAGCTTTCTTCTCGCCCATAGATTGGTTGTGTGCCAACCGTATCGCATCTCTCGGGTAGAAAGAGTTTTTCCGTAACACGCCGTACAGTTCATCACTGAAAACATAATCCTTTACAGCATCGAACCTGTCTTTCGTTTCGCTGTCGCATAGCGCGTATGCAAGGACCTTCGCCAACTCCCGGGAGGATCTCGGATCGTCAAAGTTCTGTGTGACCTTCGGCTCTCCCTGACAAATCTCTTCATGGGCAGCTTTCAGCAGAGCAGGATCCTCCAAGTCAATCTCATGATAATCAACGCCGGTTTTCTCAGCATAGTTACCGATTTTCTCCAACACTTCAAAGCCCGGCAAATGAATTAAAGAGTATGTATGATCCAACATTGAGACATGACAGAATCGCTGATCCAATCTCTGCTGAATCTTTTCACGAACCGGCTCAGCAATCGCCAAGGTAAAAGTCAAACCGTCACGCTGACTCCCTTTGTAGAATCCGTCAAACGCCTCTTCACAGAACATTTTCGACGAAATAGCTAAGTCGCTGAACTGACAGGGATCGACGATTGTGATTCCCAGCAGCCGGAAAATCACTAAGCCGCTGTCTGAGCCTAAAAGTTGAGTCGGATAGCCCATCTCGTGCGACAGGTCTGCGATCTCCTTCATGATGAGGACGGCGAAAGCAGAGTTTGTTGCCTCAATCATTACCAATTCATTTGCCGCTATTTGCATGAGTTTCTTTTGTTTAGGGTCATTCCGATAATTCGGGAAAACTTCATCCGCTTTCTCACGGCACATCTGAGAGAGCTGTTCAAACAGCCCTTCGTTTTCTACCGATCGCGGCCTTGAATAGAACAGATCACCGCCGCTCATATGATTTTCCGGTTTTGAAATTTTAAAGCTCATTATGTTACTCCTTTTTAGAATTTTATAGTAAACATTCGTCTTTATTGACGAGGTTTAATCAATATATATTTCTTCCATTGTATCCAGACAGATACACCCTAAAGGGTTTCCGAAAACGGCTCCGCAATCGATTGCGATGTGTCGGTTTCCTTTCCATATCCGTCCCGTGTATTCGGGATCAATGAACCCTGTCGGCGTATGTCCGGTGACGATCGTCATATCCTCAAAATAACACTTTTCATATTCCGGTTCTCCGAACAGGAAGTCACCAATACTGCACTTTTCTATATCAATCAGTTTTGCTTTTTCGCAGACAGTGTGCGCGAGAAAGAACCGCTGCCCGTTTACGCTGATTTCTTCATAAAACGGAAGGGAGTCAAGAAAGCTCAGTACGGTTCGCTTTTCGTTATTGTCGAGTTTTGAGAATGAGGAAAAGGTTTCCGCTCCGCCATCCTCCAGCCATAACTTGAATCCCTCTTTCAGACGGTCTTCTTTTGTGCTGTGATCCTGCACGGCAAATTTTTCCAGAAATATCGACGCGCAATAATCATGATTTCCCCGCAGGCAAACGACGTTTTCCCTTTTCATCACATCTTTGATAACTTCAATTCCTCCGTCGCCTCTGTCGACGATATCTCCGAGGATATAGAGTCTATCGTCTTCTTTGAGATTTAGACGTTCAATCAGCCTTGTGTATTTTTCATAGCATCCGTGAATATCCGATGTAACATAGATCATAGGGTGCCTCCTGAACTAAAGATTCTCTTAATAATGTCATCTGTTTTGTATAAATAAAATACCATAATCCGTGGGGCTATTTTGGGACAAAAAACAGAGCAGCTCGTTAATAAGCTGCTCTGTTCATTTAATGATTATTCCAGTTCGTCTATAAATTTATTCTATCTATATTCTGTACAATACGGTGCCATAGTACATCCATGACAAGTCTTGTCAAGAACCCTACCGTTTTTTACTCTTATTCTTCTTGTGCAACTTGACGAATGAGAATAATCCTTTCTCTGGGGTGCATTTCTGTCTCTACCACTATTTCCTGACATTTTATTGCCTAAAGCAACACCAGCCGCAGTTTTGAGTATGCTAGGACCGTTTGAACGCCCGCCTGAATAATCATTCTCATAATAATCTTGTTGAGCTTGTTCTTCAAGAGCAATTCGTCTTTCCTCAGCCTCTCTTCTTCTTCTTTCAGCTAGTGCAATAAGATACCGCTCACAGGCTTCGGATGTATCATCTAGCAGAGCATCATTATTTTTTTCCATATAATCTAAGAAAAAGGAAACACTACTCATATTATCAAAAGTAGAGTCGCTTTCATCAAACGTGATTAATTCCTTTATTTTTGGACATTGTTTCACAAGTATACTATATAACAGATTCCTTTCGTCCCTATAGATTTTTGCTTTGTTATAGATTTCATTCTTTATGGCATCCAAAGTCCATCCCTGAATTGTTCTCTCGAACAATTCAGGATAGACATTAGTTATGCGTGAAAAGGCTTTATTAAACACATTTTTATCAATAGGCTGACGATTAGCAATACATCTTTTTACTATTTTATATTCACGAGTACTAATAATGTTCATAAAACCATTAAAAGTCGATCCAAGTAAAGATGTTGGTTTTTCAAATAGTCTAGAGTACGCAGTATCAATTTCAAATATGCCCATTTGAGTGAGCTCATTTTCAAGGCGCAAAGCATGTTGCATTCTTTGAAGCAGCCTAAACTGCAACCTTTGATTATAGGTTATATCTTCTGTAATTTTATATGTATGATAT
>CADAEZ010000075.1 GCA_902787145.1 uncultured Ruminococcus sp. | reverse complement strand
TGTAATTATTTTTAATTCTCTGTCGGGGAAAAGCTTTACACAATGATGAGCAATCAAAGCTGTGCTGGAGATATAGGGGGAGGCTATGTTGTAGATTTCTCCGCTTTTGCCCTTTAGCAAAATTGTGAACATAGCCTCGACGGCATCGGTGACATAGCAGTAGCTTTCGGGCATATGGTCGTCACAGCCAACTACAAGGTTGTGCGCCTTAATAGCCTCGCGTATGATGTCTATGTGTTTGCTGTCACAGCTGAAATCAGCGGCTCCGTCGATTAGGGGAGAACGGCTGATCTTGACGTCACGGTCGGCAAGAAGCTTTAGTACAAGGCTCTCGGCCATACGCTGGGACTGGGCTGACTTGTACTCCGGCTTTACGGGGTTGACGTAGCCCATATCGGTCTCAAAAAGCTTGTCGTTGCCGTTGTATACGTCGCCGTATATGTCGCTGTAGGTGTTGATGAGCGCCGGGCAGTTCTCGCGCATGATAAAAGACACGAGGTTGATTAGCGCGGTTTCGCATTCAAGATTCATAAGCCTCTCGGTATGCAGAAGATAATCCGCCTTTACGCCCGACAAAGCGGAGTAATCGGTGCTGACGATAAAGTCTATATCGGTTCTCTGAGTAAGCTTACCGTAAACCTCAAAGATACTCTCGTCCGAGTCTACGGCGATAACCTTGGAGCCTGCGTTATTGATATCGTTGTTAATAAGCAGTGATATGGCTGCGTACATTCCCACGAGCTGGGCGGCTCCGGTTATAAGAATGGTTTTGCCGCTAAAACGCGAAAAATCAGTACTACCCTCGGTAATACTGAATATATCCGCATATAAATTTGAACCCAGAAGATTTTTTACTTCGTATTCCATAATGTTCTCCGAATGTAATAATGAGCGGTGCGGTTTTGGATACTAATCGCTGACCGTAGGCTCATCTCCGTAGTGTTCTTTTCTGTAGTCCTCAAGCTCCTGCGTGTATTGGGCGAGGTCTTCCTCGAACTGTTCGAGACGTTTCCTGTGCTTAGGCAGCAGTTCCTGCTCTTTTCTTATATCTTCGCCATCCTTGGCTTCTCTGATAATTTTTTCAAGCTTGGCGATACGTTTTTTACGCTTTTCAATCTGAGCTGTGCGCTTGTCAACCAGATAAACAAGGTGGGTTTCCTCGGTGGGACCGTCAAAAAGCAGTTGTCCTTTTTTCATATATACTGAGCGGTCGCAGATTTCCTTCACTGAGTTAGCGTTGTGACTTACGTAGAGGACTGTTACGCCGCTTTCCATAATATCTTTTATTTTGTTGCGGCACTTAGTCTTGAACGCCGCATCGCCTACTGCCAGAGCCTCGTCGATAACAAGGATATCGGGCGAGATGTTGACGTTAATCGCAAATCCGAGTCGGACTCTCATACCGCTTGAATATGTACGAACGGGCTGGTCGATATAGTCGCCGAGCTCGGCAAAGTCAATAACAGCCTCCTCGATAGTTTTTATGGTGTCCTCGTCGAGTCCGAGGATGTAGCCCTTTAGATAGATGTTCTCGCGGCCTGTCATATCCATCGAGAATCCCGCGGTAAGCTCCAGCAGAGCCGCTACCATACCGTCAACCTCAACGCTGCCCTCGTCAGGGAAGGTAACGCCTGTGATAGTTTTTAGCAGCGTGGATTTTCCGCAGCCGTTGTCACCCATAAGACCTACGGATTCTCCGCGTCGAATTTCGAGGTTAACGTGGTCGAGCGCCTTGTGGATAATCGGGTTCTTCGGTTTTTTGAACAGAGCGAGGAACCTCTCCTGGTCGCTTTTATAGAGAGTATAGGTTTTGGAGACATCTTTGATTTTTATAATAGGCTCCGAGGTCATATCGACCTCTACCTTTTTCATATCATCAAATGTTGACATAGAAAAACTCCTTATTATTCCTTAAAGTACATCCGGAATCTTCTTTCTCAGGCGGTTATAGTTATAAACGCCGAGGATGAACAGTACAATAAACTCCGCGAGGAAGATAAAGAATTCGGTCTTGAACTCAAAGAAGAATCTGTCATATAAAAACGCGTTTCGGTATCCGTTAACAAAGAAGTTAATCGGGTTGAAAAGCATAATCTTGTCCAGCGGAGCGGGCAGGTCGTAGGAGTTATAGATAACGCCTGTCAGCCAGAATATACCGGACATAATCGACACGATGGCGTTTTCCAAATCGGGACTGAACGCGCACATCGGAGCCGTAGTCCACGACAGGAACAGGAAGAATAAAAACATTATCGGCATATAGAAGAAGTACTGTAGGTTGTACCAGCTCGTACCCCACATAAACGCCACTATGATGTACATTATAAATGACAGCGCAAGGTGCACATAAATCCTCGACAGCGAGGTGAAGGTCATAATGGTGGAGACGGGGAAGTTGATTTTGGTTACATACTGCCTGTGACTGCGAATATCCTTGGCGCCCTTGGTAATACTCTCGGAGATAAAGAACCACGGGATAAATCCTACGAGCATAAACAGGAATCGGTCAAAGGAGAGTGTGTGGTTGTGGATAAGAACCTCAACCTGACCCAGCTTTTTGATACCGATGGTAAAGGCGAACCAGTATACAAACAGTGTGAAAGCCGGCTTTACAACTGCCCATAACGGGCCGATAGCCGCTCCCTTATATGTTTTAACAAGCTCTGTTTTGGCAAGTACAAAGATTCTCTTGCCGAAGCTCTTGTGTTCGTTGATAATATCTCTTAAGAAAACTATTATCATCGCCCCCTTAAAAATGGTTCTATTTACTTCTATTATATAACTTTTTCAGCTTTTGTCAATTATAATAACTAATGACGGATTGTACGATTAGTATATTTTTTTGTTATTTATGACTAATATGCGTATTTATATTCGGCTGTGGAATTGGCACAGTGTCCGGAACAGGCGAAAAAATGCCAATAAGTGGGACGCTGTCACGCCTTTGGTCACGCTTTTTTAACCTATCTGTGACCGCTGAAACCCGCATAAACACTGACTTTTTTGCCAAAAGTCCCGGAAGTCCCGCTTTTTTGAGGGTAGCCCCTTATTGTAAAATGCGGGATTGGATTAAGCTCGTTATCATGAGCGGTGCGCGAAGGGTAGTCGAAGGATCCCCCGCCGTCATCCTGAGCGGAGCAAAGCGTAGTCGAAGGATCCCCTTCCTTTATATAGCGGTATGTTAGCACACTAAGAAGCCATCATCTGTCATTGTGGGGTCCTTCGGCTATTTCGCTGACGCGAAATTCGCTTCGCGACCGCTCAGAATGACGGTGAGGGGGAAGGCTTTCCCCATAAAAAAAGCGTGCCGAAGCACGCTTTTTCCTTACAATATATTATGATTCGTTTCCGTTGCAGTCGAGCGTCTTGCCGCTTTCGGACGGAACGCTGAGGTCGCCTGTCTGGTCTGAGTTGCTGCCGACGTTGAAGATAATCTTGTCGAAGCCTTCGGGTACGTCAAAATACCATTTGCCGTTCGAATCCTGCTGCATAGCCTCGCCCGGCCAGGGAGCCTTTTCGCTGCCGCCGCCGTCTTTCCATACATAGGCGTGGGGAGTATCCCAGTTTCTGTCGTTAGCAAAGTATACTCTTGTGCCGTCTACATTCTCGTCAATCGGTGGGTCTGTTTCGGGCTCAGCGTCAGTCGGCGCGTCTGTCACTTCCTGAGTAGGAGCCGCTGTCGGTGTTACCGAGCCGCCGCCGTAGGACTGATTGGTCTTGCCGGAGCCCTGGAGGTTGGCGAGGAAGCATTGGATACAGGTTGCGTCTTTTACGTTTACGTTGCCGTCCGAGTTAACGTCGGATACCGCGAGGGCATTGCCTGTGAGAGTCTTAAGCGATGCGGCGTGCTCCTGGATGAGTGTAGCGTCCTTGATAGATACGCGCTTGTCGAGGTCGGAGTCGCCATAGATAAGGCCTGACGGGGTAGGCTGGGTTGTGATAGGTGTTGTTGCTGTATCGGGAGTCTGTGTTGTTTCCTCTGTGCTCTGTTCATCCGGAGAAGCGTTGAGCTCTACGAGGATAGTGCCGTTGGCGCCGGAGTTGAAGCTTACCGAGCCGCCGGATACTTTAGCTGTCTTGCCGTCGTAGGCGTTGCGTACAACAGTGTTATCGGCAAAATAGTCCTTTACAGGGATAGATACGTTTGTATTTGCGGAAGCCGCGATTACGCATACTACATTGTCCTTAACGCCGTTTTTGTTGTAGGTTCTGGCGAAAGCTGTACCGCCGCCTAAGTTAGAAAGACTCTTGTGCTGACCTGCGCCGACGGCTACGTGGTGGCTTCTGAACTTGCCGACCTTCTGCCAGTGTTCGAGAATCTTCTGGTCGTTTCCGCTTACGTTAAAGTTCATATCCTTTCTGAGGTTATGATCCTGGTAAGCTCCCGCGAGGGGACGGTTGCTCTCGTCGCCGTAGAATATCTGGATGGCGCCGGGGAGAAGCTGGAAGGCTGAGCCCTGGTACATCAGGTTGTTACGGCAGAGCGCTGTATCGTGTGACGAAATGTATGATAGTACGTTGTACTTGTCGTTATTGTTGAGCTGACCGGCATAGTCTGCGTAAGTGTTGTTGATTGAGCCCTTGTCGGGAACACCGCGTCCGCTGCCGTCCCAGGGATGATCGGTCTGGAAGGAGAAGTTGATCATAGAGTCAAACGCGCCGGAGGTGTAGTAGTTATCATAGCTGAGGTAGTGGGGATAGCACTCGCCTGTCATCCAGAAATCCTCATCCCAGTTAGCACCGGGCTTGGTAGGATTATTTTTTCTCCAGGTTTTGAGGTTCTCCACGCAGGCCTTCTTAAGCGCTACCCAGGAGTCCATCTCAACGTGCTTGGCTGTATCACAACGGAAACCGTCTACGCCGTATTTTTCTACCCAACTCGAAAGCCAGGCTACCATATAGTGGCGTACAGTCTTGGGGGCTTTGAACTTGGTGAAGTAAGCGTTAAGCTCCTGTTGTTTCTGTGACATAGTTTTTTCTTTATTCCACTTTGTCTTGAGGATCTGGGGTATGTCGACTGTCTTTGTGCTCTCTGTACGAACGTCAGGGAGGAAGGACTGACAGCCTGTGAGGTCGCCGCCGCCATCCTCTCTATATCCGGCGAGATCTGCTCTTAACCAGTCGGAGCCCCACCATTTTGCCCAGTCAGCGGCGTTGCCATGGTAGTCGATGTAGTTGTGGTAGGTGATATTGTTGAACTTGGCGTTCCAGTAGGAATCCTCCCAGCCGGGCTTGAGAGTACCGTATCCGTACTCGCTCATATCGGCGTAGTTGTTGTAACCTACGTGGTTCATAACGATATCGAGTACGATTCTGATTCCCTTCTTATGGGCTGTGTCTACCAAGGTCTCGAATTCTTTCTCTGTACCGAAGTTAGCGTCGGTCTGGGAGAAATCGAGAGCGTAGTATCCGTGATAGGAGTAATGGGGGAAGGAACCTGACTTTCCTTGTCCGGCGTTACAGTAGCCATGAATCTGCTCGTAAGGAGCGGAAATCCACAGGACGTTTACGCCGAGCTTGTCAAAGTAACCCTCATTGATTTTCTTTGTAATACCGGCAAAGTCTCCGCCATGGAAGGCACCGTGAGAATTGTTGCCTTTTTTGCTTCTCTTGTAGGAGCTGTCGTTGGATGTGTTACCGTTATAGAAACGGTCAGTCATCAAAAAGTAGACAGAGGCGTTGTCCCAGGAGAAATCCGAGGGACTGTTGAGATTTGCGGAAGTCTCTTTCTTTTCGGTAGTTACTGCGTTTGCCACCGATCCGAAAGAAAACACTGTCATCGCGGTAGCCAAGCAAAGAGCCAGCGCGATTATTTTGTTTTTCATAAAATCCATCCTTTCAAATACTTCTAAATTATATTAATTTTATCAAATTTATGTAAAAAAATAAATGCATTTTTTTTACAAATATATATACCATTTCATATTAATTTAATTGATTTTTTATAATTATAGGATTTTAGGGGGAGAAGAGCAGAGTGGTGAAAAGTTGTTTTTACAATAAGGGGCTACCCTCAAAAAAGCGGGACTTCCGTGACCTTTGGCGAAAAAGCCAGTGTTTATGCGGGTTTCAGCGGTCACGGATACGTGAAAAAAGCGTGACCAAAAGCGTGACGGAGTCACACGTTTAAGGCTCATTGTCATCCTGAGCGGTGCCCGAAGGGTAAAACTGCATTAGCTCGTCGTCATCCTGAGCGGTGCCCGAAGGGTAAAGCTGCATTAGCTCGTCGTCATCCTGAGCGGTGCCCGGCGGTATGGTAGCACACTAAGAAACCGTCATCTGTCATTGTGGGGTCCTTCGGCTATTTCGCTGACGCGAAATTCGCTTCGCGACCGCTCAGGATGACGGTGGGATTAGGAAGGGGATCCTTCGATTCCGCTTTGCTTCATTCAGGATGACGGTGGGATTAGGAAGGGAATCCTTCGATTCCGCTGCGCTTCACTCAGGATGACGGTGTGGAATGCAAAAAAAGGGTGCCGCTTTCGCGACACCCTAAACTAACATATATTATCCGTTGAATTTTGACCAGGTACCTGACTTGAGTGAGTACATATTCATACCTTCCTCAAGCGCGAGGTTGTCTGTCTTTTTGCTCCAGTCCTTCTTACCGGCTGTAGCCTTAAGGAGGAATGTCTCGGAACCGGGTACAAGCGCTGTCGGAAGCTCAAACTTCCATACGTTTGTCTGTCCCGAAACCTTGGTGCCTGCTAACGTGTCTGAGTCGTCAAACTCGCCCCAGCCGTAGAAGAATACCGAACCCCAGCCCGCGTCATCCTTGACGTAAAGGGTTGTGATTGAAGTATCCTCGCCGGCTTCCTCGGCAACATACTTGCCCATAGAGCCGACAGCTTCACCGCCGTCGGGGAATTTTTCGAGGTTGTAGCAGTCCTGATCCTTCGAGAAGCTAAGTCCCGAAATTATGTTGTAGACTCCGCCTGCTTCACCGTCAGCCGGATCAGCGGGTCCTTGTGCTCTGTAGAATGTAGCGTCCGAGAACGAAGCCGGCACTTCCGCCGAGAATAGATATGGGGGAGCGGATGTGTCTCTTTCGAGAAGGTAGCTTTCGCCCGTGGAGTTATCGTAGAGGTAGGGTTCAGTGAGCTGTGAGCTGAGCCATGAGAGTTTAGTCTTTACATATACTGTATAGTTGTCTCCAACCGGTTCCGGATCTGTTTCCGGCTCCTGTGTTGATGGTTCTTCGGTTGTCGGCTTAGGAGCAGCAGTCGGGGCGACTGTTGCAGGAGACGCCTAACCGCTAAAAGACTGGTTGGTTCTTCCCGCGCCTGATAGATTAGCAAGGAAGCACTGGATACAGGTTGCGTCCTTTACGTTTACGTTTTTGTCCGAGTTAACATCGGATACGGCGAGGGCGTTGCCTGTGAGAGTCTTAAGATATGCGGCGTGCTCCTGAATGAGTGTAGCGTCTTTGATCGAAACACGTCCGTCGAGGTCGGAATCGCCGTAGAGAAGACCTGAGGGAGGAGCGGTTGTAGTTTCGGTAGAACTCTCAGTAGTTGTCGGAGGCTCTGTAGCCGGAGCGCCGCCCTTCTTTACCTCGGTAGCGGCTACGGGAGCCTGCTGTCCGGGAACATCTGTTGTATTCTGGAAGATAGTGGAGCTCGGTGTACCGCTGAACCTTGTAGGCGAATTCGAGCTGCTGCGCCGTCTTTCCGAGTCCGCAAAGCGAGGTATGCGATACCAGGTCAGCGATTTCCTCTGCTTACCCTGTGAAATACCGCCCGACGATTTTGATGAATCGCTGAGGATTACGTGTGTATTCTTTGAGTGAGCGAGGTCGAATGTCTTGACGCCCGCTGCCTCTGACTTTGTAACGTTGCCGGCTCTGTCTACCGCGAGAGTTTTCTCTGCAATTGCTGTTTTGTCACCTACTTCGAGGTAGTAGCAGTTAAGTTTTTCGTCAAACTCAAGCATCTCGCCCGGCCATGCGGCGTTTTTGTAAACATAACCGCCAACCTTGCCGCCGTCGCCTGATACCTGATCGTATAGGTAGCAGTAGATAGGTGTTGCCCAACCTGCCGACTTAACCGCGGAGGCGGGGATGAGAATATATACGCCGGATGAAGCAGCCTCTACCTTAGTATACTGATATACTGATTCAGTAGTCTGCTTACCGTCTGTTGCGGTGAGCTTAAGTGTGATAGTATCGCCGTAATTATAGTCGGAACCGATCTTGATCTTCGGTGTGCCTGTGAATTTTGTAGCAGCGTAGTTTTCGAGCTGATATGTACCGCTTACAGCATTTGAAAGCCTAAGGCCTACTGTGAGTGTATCGCCGGAGAAAGTGCCGCTCTCTACATCTGCAAAAGCCATAGGAGTAGTGTCGCTCTGCATTACAACAGCTACGCCCGAAGCTCCGATCTGACCTGATACGGTACCGCCGGAAACTGTGAATTCGGCTCCTGTTACCATATCCTTGTACTTGCCGTCGGAGAGACCTGTGCCGGATACGCTTGCCTTAGTCGAGTTGCCGTTTACGTTAACGAGTACAATACCCTTGCCGCCTCTTGCTACATACGCGATTGAGCCTGATGAACCTGCCTTTTCGGACTGGCCGACAAAGTTGTTGTGGAACTTGTTAACCTCAGCTACAGCTACGTCCTTGTAGGATGTGTTCTTGGATGAAGTGCCCATCTTCATACCGTTTGTACGTGCGAAGAAGAGAGCAGTAGCGTCCTTTCTGGAGGCTACGAGCGCCCATGCTTTGATGATGTCGGAGTCGCTTACGCCTGTAGTAATCTCGCCGCTTTCGTTGTTGCCGAGATATGTATCGTGGGACTCAGCCCAGAGTACAGCGTGTGAAGCGCCGCCTGACAGTCCGTAGGAAGCGTTTACAGCTGAGCCTGCGTTGTGGCCTGTAACACCGTTACGGATAGCAGAACTCTGCTTGTTGTCGGTAACTCTGAACTTGCCGCCGTTGAGGCTTGTGTAGGTCGACATATTGCGGCCGCCGCCTACTGTGTTAAGAACCTCGCCGTAGTAGAAGAGCTTCTTTGAGCCGGCTGCTGTGTTGGCGTCGGAGATAATCTTTGTCCAGAAGCCTGTGTTAGTCTCGATGTGCTTAGCCGCGTCAAAACGGAAGCCGTCAACGCCGCAGTTTACGCACTGCTTCAGGAGAGCCGAAACCTTGCTCTGTACAGTAGAGTTGCCTGAGTTGAGGTCGGGACATCCTGTTACAAGACCTGTAGTACAGTTGTTGCCGTCGGTTGCGTTTGTGAAATCCTGATGGA
The DNA here is from genome assembly GCA_902787145.1 of uncultured Ruminococcus sp. GTDB lineage: Bacteria > Bacillota > Clostridia > Oscillospirales > Acutalibacteraceae > Ruminococcoides. The sequence continues at coordinate 149 of CADAEZ010000075.1, read as the reverse complement.
AATACTGGTTGCCCGTTACCTTACCGTTTCCGTTGTAAAGTGTAGGCTCGTATTTCTTAACGTCCTCGGAGAGAACGTGAGGGTCATCCTGATCGTTTACAAGACCCGAACCCAGGTGGTTCGAAACGATGTCACAGATAATCTTTACA
>CADAEZ010000074.1 GCA_902787145.1 uncultured Ruminococcus sp. | reverse complement strand
GCAACTATTCGGTTGCTCTTTTTGTCGTGTCGTTTTTTGACTATTTTGTTTTTGTGGAAAACTTTTCATTTTCCTATTGACTTTTAATAGTTAGTCTATGGGTATAATGCCTTTCATACATTCTTCCAGTATTTTTTCTTCGTCGGCGCCGACCAGGTCAAGCCCCGTCGCCTTTATAAGCTCCACGTCCGAAATCCCGTAAAAGCCCTGCGCCAGAGCTTTTACGTAACCGAATCCGTATTCCTCGGGAAAATACAATCCGCCCGCGGTAGTTACGTAATACAGCTTTGTCGCCCTGCATAATCCGACAGGAACTCCCCGGTCGTTATAGCTAAAGGTTAATCCCAAAACATTTATCTGTTCAAAATACTGTTTTAAAGCGGCGGGAAAGGATAGATCCCAGAAAGGCGCCGCGATAGTGATTATATCCGCTTTGGCAAATTGCCGCGCAAGGTCAAACACAGGATCATCATACCTGCCCTCTGCAATCAGTCTGTCGCGTTTAGTCAGAAAAGCTTCGTCAACTACGGGGAAGTCAGCTTCCGCAACCCGGATCTCTTCGACCTGTTCATCTGTCTTTGACAACAGATAATCGGCAAGCTTTTTTGTGCGCGACTCCTCTCGTACGCAGGCGTTAATATACAGAATCATTTTCTCTCCTATATTACAGCAGGTTTTCTCCCTCGCCCATTACGGCGATATCAACCGCCGAGGCGTCCTCGAGATGGAAGGTCATAAGCCTGTTGCCTGTCTGCTCATTATAGATTGCTTCGAGGTGACAATCAGCGATCATCTGCTCGGCATACTTGTAATCGGTCTCAAAAACAGCCCTGCCGGTATACCTCAGCCAGTGGCCGTCGGGTTTGCAGGCGGCAATCTCCACAAGGGGATTTTTTATCATCTGCTTGTAGACGTCCTTAAAATCCCCAACGCCGAAAATCAGCCTTCCGTCCGCCTCGACAAAGGCTCCGAGGGGGCGAAGCTTCGGCTGGTCGCCGTCAACAGTCGCCATAAAGAAAACTCCTGCCTCCGCTAAAAAATCTTTTACTTTACTCATATGTGTATCCTCCTTTTATTTTATAAATTTTTTAATTACTTCCAAATCCGTATCGGGAAACAGTCCGCAAAAATGATCAAGAAGCTTTTCGTAGGATTCCTCCGGCGTACAGCGGTATACTCTGTCGGTAAACCCCTCGCCCATAAAAACCTCCGGCGTAGAATACTGCGCCACTCCCCAGCCGTAGGGCTCGCCGCGCTTGTTTCTTAAATACACAAAGTCGCTTATCGTAACATAGCACTGAGCCTGGAGGCGGTTTATTATTGTGTCAAACCCTTTGTTGCCGCCCTTGCGGTAATCTCCGAGCTCCTTTAGCTTTTTAGACAACACAGGCGCGTTGCCGCTGACGAGCTCATAGAGCCGCTTATCCCTGTATGAGGCGAGTCCGTCGTCGAATCGGGCGTCAAAGTCATAGCCGCCGCGGCGGTAGTTGGCAAAATCGGGAAACCACTCCGGGCTTATATAGCAGGCCTTTTTCTCGAAGAATTTTCCGTAGGCGCAGCCGGTCTCGCGAATCACCGGACCCTTCCATTCCCACGCGCTCCACTCGCCGGTATCGCTGTGCCACCAGCATTCGGGCGAAATATGCTCCTCTATCGAAAAGCCCTCTATCGAGTTTGCGAAGAACGGAAAAAATCCGTACTCATTTATGACCTCAACCAGGTCGGATTTGCTTTTTATAACAAAATCAGAAATCATCATACTTCACCGGTAAGGCTGACGATAACGGGCTTTGCCCCCAACGCGGGAATAACCTTGTCGGTCAGAGCCTGAGTGCTGAACCGAAGCGAGCTGGTGTTTACGCACGGATGACATCCGAAGTACTCCTCCCTCAGAACATCCTCGTCAATTACAAGCCGCACCTTCTTATCCTTATCGTTCATCAGTCCCAGAACCGACACACTGCCGGGTAAGAGGTCGAGGTATTCTTTCATAAAACTCTCGTCGGCGAACGAAAGCCGGCTGATTCCCATCTGCTTGGACAATTCCTTGGTCTTAAACGGCTTGTCGCCGGGCATAATAAGAAGATAGAAATTTGTTTTCTGCCGATTGCACAGGAAAAGGTTTTTGCAGATCCGCACGTTCAGAACCGCGTCGATTTTCTCGCAAGCCTCCATAGTGGTAGCGGGTTCGTCGGGATGATCTGTTCTGTCAAATTCAACACCGAGATTATCGAGGAATTCGTATACCCGTATCTCTCTGTCCTGCCGGCCTTGTGTATCAGCCGGCGAGCCTTTGTATAACTCCATAAGTTTCTCCTTTTTCTTGCGCGCTACGTATTATCTTGTTTATATAAATATAATATCACCAATCAGGTTGTATGTCTACAAGAATTTATCTCGCAAAAGAAAAACATTCGAAGCCGGGATTATTGCGGTTTTTTCATTGACAATGTTTTCTTACTGTGATACTCTTATTTCAAAAGCAATAATTTGAAATTTTACGGATTTTCCGTAATTCCGGAATAGATAAGAGGTGGCCGATTATGCCTAAAAAATCAATAAGAGAAATGAGCAAGCTGGAGCGAAAGCATTTCTCTTTGGAAACAAAAACCTTTAGAAGTACGATTATGGGCGCAATTATACTGGGGCTCGCGGCACTGATTATCGGTATGGGAGTTTATACTTATACATTGGTTCACCAGTACATCACCGAATCTTTTAACCTGTCAAAAAGCGCCGCCGCAATCCTCAAGGAGACTGTAGACATCAAGCCGATCGCGAACTCCGTGATGTCGGATTATCACGCTATGTCACAAGCCGAGCGTGATCAGACTCGATCGAGAGCTTACCGAAAGCGCTTTTCCTCTTATCCCGAGCGTGATGATTACAAGATGATCCACAAGGTGCTCGACGATTTCGCCAACGCCGTGGACATCGACGATATCTACCTGGCTATGTATGACCGCGAAACCTGCGCGCTTGTATATATGGTTGATCAGGACACCGAAGCGGACAACTGCGTATATCCTTTGGACTGGGATCCGGTGGACACCGAAGAGATTAATAAATTCCTGAACTGGAACGGCGAGGGTGAGGTCTATTCAATCGTAAACACCGAAAATTACGGCTGGCTGTGTACCAGCGGAGTACCGATAAAAAATGAAAACGGAGAAATCATCGCGTTTGTACTCTCCGATATCTCACTCGGCAATGTAGCTAACGGTATGAACCATTTCTTCTGGCTTTTCTTCATATGTATGCTTATCCTCACAAATGTTATCGCCGTTTTCATGGCGAAGCATATGAAGAAAAGGCTGGTAATCCCAATTAACAGCGTCGCGCTGGCGGCCGAGAATTATGTAAAGGACAAACGTGGAGGCAAGAAAGATTCCGAGCATTTCTCAAAGCTTAATATTCGCACCGGCGATGAAATCGAAAACCTAAGCCTTATTATGGCGGATATGGAGCGAGACCTAAAGGAACACGAGGATAACCTGACAAAGGTAACTGCCGAAAAGGAGCGTATAAGCACCGAGCTGTCCCTCGCGACAAGGATCCAGGCGAATATGCTGCCGAGCATTTATCCCGCCTTCCCCGAACGCTCGGAGTTCGATATCTACGCCTCGATGGATCCTGCCAAGGAGGTCGGCGGCGACTTCTATGACTTCTTCCTTGTTGACGACGATCATCTGTATCTTGCTATGGCGGATGTATCCGGCAAGGGTGTTCCGGCGGCGTTGTTTATGATGGCGTCAAAGATTATTCTCGCCAACAACGCTAAAATGGGTAAAAGCCCTGCACAGATATTGAAGGACACTAATGACACTATCTGCCTGAATAATAAGGAGGAAATGTTTGTCACTGTTTGGCTCGGTATACTCGAATTATCCACCGGTAAACTGGTAGCCGCCAACGCCGGACACGAATTCCCGACACTAAAGCAGTCGAACGGCAAATTTGAGCTGTACAAGGACAAGCACGGATTTGTTATCGGCGGTATGGAAGGTATGAGATATACAGAATACGAAATTCAGTTGCAGCCCGGCACAAAGCTGTTCCTGTATACCGACGGAGTTCCGGAGGCTACTAACGCCGACGAAAAACTTTTCGGCACAGAGCGTATGCTGGACGCGCTGAACAGCGATCCGACCGTTAACCCCGAACAGATTCTGGCAAATGTGCGCGGCGCGGTAGACGGTTTTGTCGAGGGAGCTGAGCAATTTGACGACCTGACAATGTTATGTCTTGAATACATTGGCAAACCGGACGCCGACAGCGGTTCGACAGGAGATGAGAATAATGTCAAGTAATATCCAAAAGCTGAGCCTTGCGGCAAAAAAAGAAAACCTGTCTCAGGTTATAAGTTTTATCGAAGCTTGTCTGGAGAGCTTGGATTGTCCGCCCAAAGCGTCGATGCAAATCAACATAGCTGTCGAGGAAATATTCGTTAATGTCGCGAGCTATGCATACGGCTCCGAAGAAGGCGATGTAACAATAAGCGTCGATGCCGAACCGGATAGTATCAGCATTGTTTTTGAGGACAGCGGTATACCCTATGACCCACTGAAAAAGCCTGATCCCGACATTACCCTCTCTGTTGAAAAGAGAGCAATCGGCGGCTTAGGAATCTTTATGACCAAAAAAATGATGGATGATATGTTATATGAATACAAGGACGGTATGAACATCCTTACACTTAAGAAATACTACTAAGAAACAGAAAGAGAGATATCAGATTTCGTTTGATATCTCTCTTTTTCTCTATAGTGAAATACTCAGACCTGCAAATTCACAAACTGCCTCTTGACTCAGGCGTTCATAATTATTCCTATAGAAAATATTTGTTTTTGCTTTTGCTGTCACTAACGAATAATATCATAGATTAGCTTTGTTTGTTCCGGAGGCTCAAAACCGATAGTCAGCGCGTCAAGATAACGCTCAGCAGCCGGCTCAGCGGCTTTATAATCGTTCGTATAAAGATAACCGAGGACGCAGCCCTTCTCCACCTTATCGCCGGTTTTAGCGCAGACGGTAATGCCCGCGCTGTAGTCGATAACATCGTCCTTTTTGTTTCGCCCTGCGCCGAGTATCACCGCGGCCGAGCCTATCGCCTCAGTATTCATAGCTGTGATATATCCGTCAGCCGGACATATGATTGGCACCTCAAAGGCCGCGCCATCGCCGATTTTGACGTTTTCAAGCCATTCAACATCGCCGCCCTGGGTCGACACCCATTCCTTCATTTTGCTAAAAGCAGCTCCGCTGTCAATCGCGCGTATAACCTCTTCCATAGCTTTGGTATAAGATACGCCCTTGAACAGCATAGTCATCTCGGTGGCAATCGCGACGCACACATCGTACAAATCCCCCTTGATATCTCCGCGAAGCAACTCAACTGCCTCAACAACTTCAAGCGTGTTGCCGATTGCGTAGCCCAGCGGACGGTTCATATCGGTAATAAGAGCAGAAACCTTTCTGCCGCAGGCTTTTCCGATAGCAACCATATTCTGCGCCAGTACGCGTGCATCGGCCGGAGTTTTCATAAATGCTCCCGAGCCCGCCTTGACATCAAGAACTATACTGTGTGATCCCGCGGCAATTTTCTTAGACATTACGCTGGAGGTTATAAGCGGAATGGAATCAACAGTAGCGGTTACATCACGCAGAGCATATAGCTTCTTATCCGCGGGAGTCAGATTACCGGATTGGCCAATCACGGCAATACCGATTTTTTTAACCTGATTAAGAAAATCCTGCCGTTCCATATTTATTTTCATTCCGGGAATAGCCTCAAGCTTGTCAGCAGTACCGCCGGTATGACCGAGACCCCTGCCGGACATTTTAGCGACCTTACCGCCCAGTGCAGCGACAATCGGCGTAACTATCAATGTTGTTTTGTCGCCGACGCCGCCTGTCGAATGTTTATCGACAGTCAAATCTTTGAAATCGGAAAGATCAATCATTTCACCCGAACGAGCCATACAATCAGTCAGCGCGGCTGTTTCATAATCATCCATACCGCGAAAGTATATCGCCATACACATCGCCGCCGCCTGATAATCAGGTATAGAACCGTCGACATAGCCGTTAATAAAATAATCTATCTCATCCCTATCAAGCGTTCCGCCGTTACGCTTTTTTAAAATTAAATCGTATATTCTCACAGCGCCAAGCCTCCTGTTAAAAAATCGAATCTACTAATTTATTTAATTATACCACACATTCTAACAAAAGTTAAAGAAAAAAATAATAAAATATAAAGCCAACCGTATCCAAATGAAACGATTGGCCATAACATTATATGAAGGCTGCCTGTTAAGCAATAACATAGCGGAGAACAAAACTGTAGTTTACTATAAAAAAAGAATACTCACTATCGGGAGTTGGCACTTTCCTATTTTCACACCTCGTCGCCAAGGCACTATCTTCGGCACTACAGGGCTTAACTTCCGTG
>CADAEZ010000073.1 GCA_902787145.1 uncultured Ruminococcus sp. | reverse complement strand
ATATCCGATAATCGGCAAAAGTCCCTGGTTAAGTCCGAAACAAGGCATAAATACAAAGCTTTGCAGCTTAAAGTATACACCTAGTACAGTTACGCCGATATCGCTGAGCATAGCGTTCATTCCAAGCAGCATAAATGAAGATATAGACTGCATAATAATCGACGGAAAACCAACGGAATAAATGTTTTTTATTGTAGAAAGTTCAAGTCTGAAGCCCTTAAATGATACTTTTACTTTGTTTTTCTTAAAGAAAATAATCAGCAGTGAGAATACCATAGCTACAAACTGACCGAGTACTGTCGCTATAGCGGCGCCCATAACTTCTAACTTTGGGAAAGGTCCGATGCCGTAAATAAACAATGGGTCAAAAATAATATTAATTAAAGCGCCGGAAAGCTGAAACAACATCGGGAATATCATATCACCCGTAGCCTGAAGGCTCTTCTCGATGCTGCATTGAATCATAGTGAACAGAGATAGGGTCATTACAATAGTAAGGTACTGATATCCGTACTCAAAGGTTTTGCCCTGACATCCGTACATATTAAGATAAGGAGTTACAGCAAACAGACCGATTATCAGGAATAACAACCAACTGAATACTTCGAGAATCAATCCGTGAGTGGCCGCGGAGTCAGCTTCTTTTTGATTTCCGGCTCCGAGACGTCTTGAAATAAGAGAATTACATCCTACCGAAGTGCCTACGGCAAAAGAAATCATAAGCATTTGCAGCGGAAACGCGTATGATATAGCGTTAAGTCCTGTTTCGCCGTGCACAGGAATATTTCCGACAAATATACTGTCGACAACATTATATAGCGCCATTACCGTCATAGAGAACATCGCCGGCAACGCCATAGAAATCAACAGCGGGAACATTTTTGCGTATCCCATTTTGTTTTGCTGTATGTTTTCTCTCATATGATTACCTTCTTTTAAAAAGTTGAATTATTGCGATAACAATAACGAAAAATAATAAACCAAATACCGCGCCGACAAAGTCAAGCGCTACGTCGGGTACCTCCGCCGAACGCCCCATAGAGCCTATTTGTACAAGCTCGTCCACTACAGCGGTGGATAAACAAATAAATCCGATTGACAAAAGATTCTTTATTATACGCTTGTTATTGGAATAAAAAGTCCATCCTGTAAGACATCCGAGCAAAGCAAATTCACAAAAATGAGCGGATTTCCTGACAATATGATCCGTTAGCTCGGCATTAATTCCAAGAGAGCGGAGAAAATTTATTAAAAACTCAAGAACATTAGCGCTCTCAACCGAGGATTCATCCGCCGTAAGTGTCGAATGCCACCATATAAACAATATATATACTGCTGTTATAATAAGTAAAATAACAAAAGAGATATTCTTTTTTGAAGGAACAACTTTACTCATATATGATCTCCTTATGTTTATCTTTACTATTTTACAATTTTAATCCTGATAAGTCAAATTTTAAGGTTGAAAAAATAAGAATAATAATGTATAATATTTTAGTTATATTTAATATTATTAAAAAGTAATGTTTATTTAAGGAAAGGTTACGGTAATTTTATGGGTTATTTATTGACTTTTTTATCATCAATGGTTCCTATATGGGAGCTCAGAGGCGGTATTCCGCTGGGACATTTCGCGTTTGGAATTCCTATCTGGCAGTGTGTGATTATTTGTATTATAGGAAATCTTATCCCCGTTCCTATTATTTATCTTTTTGCCAGAAAAGTACTTGAATGGGGCAAGGATAAAAAATACATAGGCGGATTCTTTACCTGGTGTTACGAAAAAGGTGAAAAAGGCGGAGAAAAACTCAACGCCAAGGAAGGCAAAGGAATTTTTATCGCTCTTGTTCTGTTTATCGGTATTCCGCTTCCGGGTACAGGAGCGTGGACCGGTACTCTCGCAGCCAGCTTCCTGGATATGGGACTAAAGAAAAGCTTCTTAGCCGCGGTATGCGGTGTACTTATCGCAAGTGTGATTGTTACACTCGCTTGTCTCGGAGTTCTGGGCGCTGTCGGCGGTCTATTCGCGAAATATTAATGACTAAAGGGCGGTTTTCCGCCCTTTCTTTCCATAATTCAGGGTGAGAATATGAATAATTACGATATAATAATAATCGGCGGAGGCGCGTCGGGTATTATGTGCGCCATAAAAGCAAAAGAAAATAATCCCGATAAATCCGTTGCTATACTGGAAAAGCAAAACAGAATCGGCAGAAAACTGCTTTCTACAGGAAACGGAAGATGCAACCTTTATAATATTAACGCGAATAACACCGAGTTTTATCACGGAAGCTTTAAAAAGCACCTTAAGACTATGTTTAAGAATTGCTCTGTTACTAAAATCGCGGAGGAATTCGGAAAACTTGGTCTTATCACCCATTCAGACAACGAAGGACGTGTATATCCGTACTCGAATCATGCCGGGAGTGTTCTGGATATTCTAAGATACAGATTAGCTGAATTAGATGTAAATATTATCTGTGAAAGCGCCGCGGTATCCGTAACAAATACTGATGATAAATTTACTGTCATAACCGATAAAGATAAATTCAGTTGTACAAAGCTGGTTGTATCCACCGGCTCCCCCGCTTCACCCAAGCTGGGTTCTGACGCAAGCGGAGTCAATCTGTTGAACAAGCTGGGTCATAAAACATTGGAGTTCTCCCCTGCTCTATGTCCGCTTGATGTGGTTGACAATTCTCCGGTTTCGTCGCTAAAAGGCATAAGACAAAAAGGCTTTGCGTCATTGTATGACGGTGACCGTTTTATAAAAACCGAAATCGGAGAAATTCAGTTTACCGAAACTTCTCTTTCGGGGATTTGTTTGTTCAATCTAAGCTCATATGTAAAAAAACTGACTAATCCTATTATCAGTCTTAACCTCAATCCGTATAATGAGAATTACGGTCAGCTGATTTATGTTTTGAAGCTTAACGCCGAAAGATTCAAAAACAGAGAACTCAGAACTTTTCTTGACGGAATGTTTGTGAATAAGCTCGGAATAAATATTATGAAAAGCGCGGGAATTAAGAATTTCACCCGTAAAACCTCTACCCTCACAAAGCCGGAAATTGAGAGTATTTGTGATACTGTTTATGACTGGAAGTTCAAGGTTAAGAAGCCTTTTGACTTTGGCAAGGCTCAGGTTTGCTCCGGAGGTGTTTTCGGAGATGAGATTGACCCGAAAACCATGCAAAGTAAGCTGATAAATAACTTGTATATATGCGGAGAAGCGGTTGATATTAACGGAGACTGCGGAGGGTTTAATCTTAATTTCGCTTTTGCAAGCGGTATAATAGCGGGTGAAAGCTTATGATTAGAATAAACAATATAAAGCTTCCTCTGGATTATTCTGACAGCGATATCAGGAAAAAAGTCGCGAGAGAGCTCAGAATTAACGAGAACTCTATTGATAGTATCGCTCTGTTTAAACGCTCGATTGACGCAAGATATAAAAATGATGTGCATTTTAAGGTGAGTGTTGATGTTGATTTAAACATTGACGAAAACAAGGCAATTTCAAAATCTAAGTCAAATAAAGCAAAACTTACAAAACCGTATAAATATGAAATACCGGTGTCAAACAAGCTTAATTACAGACCTGTTATAGTCGGTTTCGGTCCTGCCGGAATGTTTGCCGGCTTGATCCTGGCGAAAGCAGGTACCAGACCAATCATTGTCGAACGCGGCGAGGATTGTGATTCAAGGATGAAATCTATAGAAGACTTTATCAAAACCGGCAAGCTGAACACAGAATCAAATATCCAGTTCGGTGAAGGCGGCGCCGGAACATTCTCCGACGGAAAACTGAACACAGGCACAAAAGATATAAGAGCGCGAAATGTTTTGATTGAGTTTGTGAATCACGGAGCTCCCAATGAAATACTTTATAACTCAAAACCGCATATCGGCACCGATAAACTCAGAATAGTTGTTAAAAATATAAGGAATACTATTCTGTCTCTGGGCGGAGAGGTCAGGTTTAACACAAAGCTATCCTCTGTTAATTATAATGACGGCAAAGTTATATCCGCTGTAATAGAATCGGGCGGCAGTAAAGATATAATCGAAACCGACAGTATAATACTGGCAATAGGTCACAGTTCACGCGATACATTCGAAATGCTGTATAACAACGGTATTATTATGGAGCAGAAGCCTTTCTCCGTAGGAGCGAGAATCGAGCATTTGCGTGAGGATATAGATAAGTCGCAGTTCGGCTCATTCGCGGGTCATGACAGGCTCGGAGCTGCCGCGTACAAGCTTAATGTAAAGACCTCAGGCGGCAGAGGTGCATACACTTTTTGTATGTGCCCCGGGGGTGAGGTCGTGCCCGCTGCGAGTGAGAAAAATATGCTGTGCGTAAATGGTATGAGTGAGTTCGCAAGAGATAAAATAAACTCCAACTCCGCGCTGCTGGTCAGCGTAAGTCCGGAAGATTACGGCTCAAATCATCCGCTTGCGGGAGTCAGCTTTCAAAGAAGAATCGAGAGAAACGCTTATTTATCGGGCGGTGGCGAGTATATAGCTCCGGCGCAGAGAGTTGAGGACTTTTTAAATCATCGAAAGTCAACAGCCTTCGGCTCGGTTGTGCCTAGTTACAGAAGAAACACTTCATTTGCTCAGATGGACGAGTTTTTGCCCGAATATATTACGGATTCTATGCGTGAAGCTATCGTCGGAATGGACAGATATCTTAAAGGCTTCGCTAATCCGGACGCGGTATTGACAGGCGCTGAAACCAGAAGCTCATCCCCGATACGGATACTTCGAAACAACGAAACGCTTGAATCTGTGTCCGTGAAGGGACTGTATCCCTGCGGAGAAGGAGCGGGATACGCGGGCGGAATAGTGTCAGCCGCGGTAGACGGAATAAAATGCGCCGAAAAAGTGATATCGGGATAAGAAAAAAGCCTTTAGCGTAATGCTAAGGCTTTTTCTGATAAGCGCGACTAAATCTGTAAGCCGGGTTCTGTCGTGAACAGTCATCTATCTTGGCAACCCGTTGCCGGATTGCTCAACGCCACCTCCACGAGACTGCCGAGCAGGCATATTGTCTCTCCACGGTGTTGCTCCAAACAGGGTTTACACGCCAGGTACGTCTCCGTACCAGCGGTGAGCTCTTACCTCACCTTTCCACCCTTACCGAAAATATCGGCGGTAATTTTCTGTTGCACTGTCCCTAAGGTCACCCTCGGCGGCCGTTAGCCGTTGTTATTGCTCTGTGGAGCCCGGACTTTCCTCGGAAGTATTCTTTTCAAAATATTCCCGCGACTGTTCAATCTACTCGCACAACAATTTTACGATAAATCCGATTAATTGTCAAATGCTTGAATTTTAATTTAATTGTGATATAATGGATAAGGTAATTTTATAAAGGAGAATAGATATGGATATCAGACAGGAAAGCTTAAAAAAGCATTATGAATGGGACGGTAAAATCGAGGTGATCTCCAGAGCGCCGATAAACACTAAGGAGGATTTATCGCTCGCCTACACTCCCGGAGTTGCCGAGCCGTGTATGGAAATAAACAAAGATTATGAAAAAAGTTTTGAGCTTACAAGGAGGAATAATCTTGTAGCTGTAGTAACCGACGGAACCGCGGTACTCGGACTGGGTGATATTGGTCCTGAGGCAGGAATGCCCGTTATGGAGGGCAAGTGCTGTTTGTTCAAGGAATTTGCCGACGTAGACGCCTTCCCTATTTGTGTAAGAAGCAAAGACGTTGACGAAATAGCGAGAACAATATATTTAATCAGCGGAAGCTTCGGCGGAATAAATCTTGAGGATATTGCCGCGCCGAGGTGTTTTGAAATCGAACGAAAACTCAAGGAAGTATGTGACATCCCGGTGTTCCACGATGACCAGCACGGTACCGCCGTAATCGTTGCCGCCGCGCTTATAAACGCTCTTAAGGTTGTTGGCAAAAGGATTGACGAGGTTAAGGTAGTCATCAGCGGAGCAGGCTCGGCAGGAATCGCAATCGCGAAGCATATTATGAATATAGGAGTAAAAAACGTAAAGCTCGTAAACTCCAAGGGTATTATCGCCAAAGGACTTGAAACTAACAACAGTGAACAGGAATATATGGCGTCAATCACAAATCTTGATAACCAAAAAGGAAGCCTGGCCGACGCAATGGTCGGAGCAGACGTATTCCTCGGAGTATCCGCTCCGGGAATTGTAAGTCAGGATATGATTAAGTCAATGGCCGAGAACCCCGTAGTTTTCGCTATGGCTAATCCAACTCCGGAGATTATGCCGGATTTAGCCAAGGAAGCCGGCGCGGCTGTAGTTGGTACAGGACGTTCGGACTTCCCGAATCAGATTAATAACGTACTCTGTTTCCCTGGAATGTTCAGAGGAGCGCTGGACTGCCGCGCAAGCGAAATCAACGAAGAAATGAAGGTCGCGGCATCATACGCGTTGGCAGAGCTTGTGTCTGATGATGAGCTTAGCGCCGAATACATTATCCCCGACGCAATCGACAAAAGAGTCGGCAAGGCCGTGGCTAAAGCGGTAGTAAAGGCTGCCAGAGAAACAGGTGTCGCGAAAAAGTAATACCGCGGATATAGTTTAGTGGTAAAACATCAGCTTCCCAAGCTGAGGTTGGGGGTTCAATTCCCCTTATCCGCTCCATATGAATTGAGGTATCCAAAACGGATACCTCAATTTATTATACCTGTAAAGAGCGGATAAGGGGAATTGAACAGGCTGTGCCAATGATTTAAG
>CADAEZ010000072.1 GCA_902787145.1 uncultured Ruminococcus sp. | reverse complement strand
CGATGAATTCATCGGCGGCAACAGCATTATCGGAATCGTCAAGAAGCTGAACGGAATGGGGATCCCGAACCCGACCTTGTACAAGCAGCAAAAGGGCTTCAACTACAACTCACGAAGCGATAACGATGGCTTGTGGAGCGACAGGACGGTGCGCAGGATATTGCAAAACCAAATGTACATCGGCAATATGGTTCAGGGCGTGAACCGCACGGTCAATTATAAAGTTCACGAGTGCAGAGCTGTTCCGAAGGATGAGTGGATCATTGTCGAGAATACCCACGAGGCGATCATCGACAGGGAGACGTTCGATAAGGCACAGTCGCTTTTTAAGCGGAATATCCATAGCTGCAAGGCAGACAGAAAGATGGACTTATTTGCAGGCTTTGTCTTTTGTGCCGACTGCGGAAAGGCGATGCACAAAAAGGTCAACCGCCAAAACGACAAAATCTATCGCTATTATAAATGCTCGACCAAGCAGAAAAAATCTCCCGACGCCTGCACAAATCATACAATCAGAATCGACAGGCTTGAGGAGGCGGTTTTGGCGTATATTCAGACGATGATAAACATTGCGCTGGAATATGACGAGGTTATCGCCAAGGTGAAAAAGAAGGACAGTACACAAGAGTCAGATCACATCAAGCGCACCTTGGAGGCGCAGAAGAAAGAGCGTGAAAGGTGCCTGAGAGCCGCCGCCGATTTGTATCCCGACTGGAAGAACGAGCTGATCACGCAGGAGGAGTATATGCGGATCAAGGCGAATCTGAATGAGAAGATCGAAAAGCTCGACGGAATGATCGAGAATTTGGAGCGTACACAGGCTCAGCTTGACTATGAGAGCCTGCATAAAAACGGTTTTGTCGAGCATTTTATGAGCTACCGCAATATCGACAGCCTGACGCGACCTATGCTTGTGGAGCTGATAGACAAAATCCTCGTCCACGAGGGCGGCAAGATTACGATAAAGGTAAAATACGCCGACGCTTTTGAGGCGATGCTTGACTGTCTCGAACAGCAAAAAGAAATTGCGTAAAAGCGGTATGAAATATTGACAAGCTCTATCAAAATATCTGTATTATAGTATTGTTGACATAACATATTAAAAATGCTATAATATGATTGAAATAATGAAAGGGGGAATAGTAATGAGCTTATATGAAAACTTAGTACAGCGTTTTGGCTACGATGTGCCTATACTGACAACGGAAATAAACTATAAGAGCTATTCCCGTCCTTGGATTTACAAGGAGATGAACAGGCTTTGTGAGAGCGGAAGCGTTGTACACTACGATAAGGGTGTATATTATATTCCTACGCAAACCTCGCTTGGGCAAAGTCTGCTGAATCCCTTGAAGGTAATTGAGAAAAAATACCTTGCGGATAACGGCGAAGTGTTCGGTTATTTTTCGGGAATTTCTTTGCTGAATAGAATGGGGATTTCCACACAGGTGCCTTCTGTGCTGGAAATATACACAAATAAAGAAACCTCACAGGTGCGTGAGGTTAAGGTTGGCAGACAAAAAGTTGTTTTGAGGAAAGCGAGGACGAAAATCACTTTGGAAAATGTAATGATTCTTTCATTCCTTGAAATGATGAATGCCGTAACGCCGTCGTATTTTAACGAAGAACGAAAAAGAGTGGTTCGTGATTATATCAAACAGAACAGAATCACCGGAAAGGATATTACAAAATACGCGCCGTATTTTCCCGATAAGGTAATGCGAAATTTAATAGAAAGCGAGATAATCTATGATGTTACACGATGATATAGAATTGTTTGAACAGGTTATCGTCAGAACCTCGGAAAAGCTTAATGTGGAGCTGCCGATCGTTGAGAAAGACTATTATGTAACAATGTTCTTAAAGAAGATAGTGGAAAAACAGCCCGATATCATATTCAAGGGCGGTACATCACTCTCAAAATGCTATAAGCTGATCGACAGATTTTCAGAGGATATTGATTTAAACCTGATGGGCGATAAAAAGCCTGGAGAGAGCAGAAGAAAGCATTTAAAGCAGAATATAGTTTCGGCGATTGATGAATTTGGATTTTCGTTGAAAAATCCGGAGGATATCCGCAGCAGGCGAGATTTTAACAAATACATAATCGATTATCCCTCAAAACTGTCGGTAAGTTTTTTGAAGCCGGATATAATTGTTGAAACAGCAGTGTTTTTTCGTGCTTATCCAAGTAAGCCGATGAAAGCCGACAGCCTTGTATATCAGTATTTGAAAAAGAGCGGCTATGATGACCTGATCGATCAATATGAATTGGAGCCGTTTGATGTGAATGTGCAGACAGCCGACAGAACGATGATCGACAAACTGTTTGCTTTGGGTGATTATTACCTGAGCGGTACAATAGATGAACATTCAAGACATATCTATGACTTACATAAGCTGTATGAGGTAGTAGAAATAAACGATAATCTCAGGCAGCTTGCAGAACAGGTTCGTGCGGAACGTGAGCCGCACAAAACCTGCCTGTCAGCAAAAGCAGATGTGAATATGAATGAGCTCTTGCAGGAGATCATCGACACCAATGTTTACAAAGCTGATTACGAAAGCAAGACCTACAATATGCTTTATAAAAAAGTCAGTTATGAAGAAGCCATAGAAACCCTGAAAAAGATCATCGAAAAAAAGATATTCTAAAACTAACAGCCCGAAGCGAGCGAAAACTTCGGGTTTTGTTTTATGTGCACAAGAAAACGAGCAACTTTTTGTGCAATACTAATGACATTTTGGCGAAGCCTTGACAATCGCTCCTGCGGCGGCGGGGACTATTTCGGATTTTCTCAACGACACGGGAACTAAGAGCGAGGACTATGACCTTATACTCACGGGAGACCTTGGTCACGTCGGCTCGGAGTGCCTTTACGACTTGCTTGAACACGACGGAATCAACATCAGGAGCAATCACAACGACTGCGGCAAGATGATTTTTGACCGCAAAAAACAGGACGTTCACGCGGGCGGCTCGGGCTGCGGCTGCTGTGCCTCGACGCTCTGCTCTGCGATTCTGCCGAAGCTTGTTTCGGGTGAGCTCAAAAACATTCTGTTCATTGCGACAGGCGCGCTTATGAGCCCCACATCATCGGCTCAGGGCGAATCAATCCCCGCCGTAGCGCATTTGGTTAACATCACAGGCAAATAAATAAAACGCAGCGGAATTAATCAGCCTTAAAGCAGAGCGTTGAAATACTCGTCATATAACGACAAGCCCGAGGTTTGTGCCTCGGGCTGTTTGTTATTATTTTCAAGATTCATTTTAACAAAGTATTTTCCAATTGTGTATACGCCTTCATTCAGTCATAAATTACATTCCATCTTCTTGAAACATATAAGAATATTTATGTTTTTGGTTATACAGCAAATCTTTTGCGCGGTTAATGATATCAGCGGAATAGTAATCGCTTACTTCTTTAAAAACGGATTCAATATCTTTATTGGTAAACGAAAAATTGAGATTATAGCCGTAAAGCTCCTGAGCAGCGTCGAGCTGTTCGTCAAAGTCTCTGCTGAACGGTTTTGAGTGAATCTTGCCGATAAGCGTGTAAATATCGTCGCCAAGAGGAAAATCTATTGTTGTATCCGCAAGTAATGATAAGCCGAAATCGAAGTACGGACAGAAGCTGTATTCTCCCGTGTCGTCATTGAGAATAAAGGCGATGTTGTTTGTGTGCCTGTCCTCATTCAGAAAGAAAGCGTCAAGCTCCAGCATGGTTGTTAGGTATTTACCTACATTTTTTAAATTGGTTATTTTTTCAATAAAATCCACCGTGTGCTTTATTTTGTCCTTCGGCTCTTCGTACCTCAACAGTTCCTTTGTCATAGAGTTCGCGAGCCATTGCTTTGAGAGATGTTCGAGAGTTATTATACTCTCGTTTTTCTTTTTGAAGTTTTTGGAATAACAACCGTTGAGTTCCCTGCCGTCAAACTCAATTCGGACAGGAGAGTAAGAAATGAAATGTTTTATATTTGATTTTTTAAGAAGCTTTGAAATCACTACCTCACACAGACCCTCATATCCCATATGGTCGGCTTTATACCAGTTGTTTCTGACAAGCCACTTGAGCTGATTTCCCTTTGAGGACGTCGCTTTTGTGTCTATCAGGTTTGCGCTGTTCAAGTCAATTGTCTTTATCAAAACGCAAACCTCCTTCTTTTTGTGAAGTTAATATACTGATTGTCCTCGGCAGTTCTGCCTTTATTTTGTTCAAGAATTTGAAGAGGGTCGTAGCTGTCTGCTCCGATTCTTTTGAGAATAGTTTTCTTAAAAGCCCTCGACTCAGGGAAACATCTTTCAGCCATAAAACTCTCAAAATCTTCCCAGGTCGGATTTTCGTTAACTCCGAAGGCTCTTTTCATAATATCATCTGTACGGTTAATGATTTTAATTTTCTTGTGTTCGAAGTCTGCATATATTTCCGTGCAAACCTTTTGTCTGAACATAAAATCCAACCTCATAACATAGCTGTCGGAAAGCGGCTTGTTAAGGTATTTTGAGATAGTCTGACGGCTCACTCCGAAATGCTCGGCGATTTCCTTTGTGGTCTTGCCGTCCCTCTGCATTTTTACAGCGAGTTCAACATCCTCTTCAGACAAGGCTTTCCTGCGTCCGCCGCGAAGCCTCCCCGCAATTTTGCGGAGCTCTGTCTCGTCATCGGTTCCAAACAGCTCGAGGCATAGCTTCTGATAATCTTTCATATAATCACCTTAGTAGCGTAAAATAACATTCTTTACACTATTATATATTATTGCGCATCTAATGTCAACTATGCAAAAATAACAACATTTTTCGGTCTTCTTTTCAAATACTTCTTTTATTCATATGTATTCAGATAATGATTTACAAATCTGTCAAACTGCCACTCGGGACCTTCGTAAAGCAAATCCCAGATAATTTCCTGCAATTCTGTCTTTTTGCATTTATCTAAGAATTTTGCCAGTTCTTCTTCGATGTTCTCATACCGTTGCTCTTCTTCCTCATAATAGCTATCTAACTCCCGTTTGTACTTTTCGGCTTATTCCGGGAATGACTTGAAGAATACCGCAACCTGATGTTTGCATATAATCCGTTTCCCTTCGGCAAACGGACAATTACAATATGATTTTCTTGGATGAACTATATCTACAAATGCTTCGTAAGGCTCGTCCGCTGTGCCTTCTACCGCTCCAAGATATTGATTATCAGTTATCTTTTCGCAAAACAATACACGATTATTCACGTAATACTCATATCCGCGGTATACAGATTTACCGCTTGCTAAATCCAGTAATCCCATTTTATTCTCCTTGTAAGTAATTAGATAAAGGTGATTATTTAGTCGAATCTACAATTGCGCATAAATTATCAATAATAAAATGTTGAGCATTTTTGTTATAGAACACACCTTCATATACATTCCCGTATTGATTTGTCTTTTCCTCAACGGTTATTCCTATGCCAATGCCTTCATTGGTTGGGCGTTTTCTTGCCTTGTTGTTGACGATAATATTATTAAGCATTCCACCATTGACAAGCCACTCGGTAATTACTTTGCTTTTCAGTTCTTTGACATACATTGTGTCAATAAGCGCGTTTATGCGTTTGGTGAGTTCTGTTATTGAAACAGCATATTCCGAAAACTCAAATTTCGCCAATTGCTCGGGTGTAATGCTGAACTCGGTTCTGTTCGGCATTTCAACTTTGAATTTGCCCTTGTTATCAACAATCTGCTTTAATATTCCGGCTGAGTAAAACAGACAGCGCGAGATTCTTACATTGTTGATAACGTCATCATCTTTTGCTTCGGTATTTGTTAACGGATTAATGCCGTTAGCTAATTTTTCCAAATACATCTGTGCTCTTGCGATGGTTTCCAGTTCGGTCATGATAACACCTCATTTTGTGAATTGTCATTAATAAAAGTTACGCCTAAACAAAAAGACGCAACTCTACTTTTGATTATATCGTGCGTTTAGGTAAGCTTGAATCTCTGTATTTCCGCAAATCTTCGGGAGCAATCCATTTTACGAGACTCATATTATCATCATCGGAATCCTCGTTATAACATCCTCTTGCGTAGGTGCCGTACAGAATAACAGTATCGAGATTTTCGCCGTATGTTCCTTTTTCGGTTTTCGCTATTTCCTGAGTAATAATTTGTAATTTACTATTGGTACACATAGGATCACTCCTTTCCTTAGTTTGTCTTGATTGTAGCATATAAAAAACCGTTTGTCTATCTTTCTAACCACCGGCGCATATGTATATACTACACTCTCAACCTGCCTTTTGTCCTGCCATTTTGTGCACGTATATTCTGTTTGTCGTACAAGGCACATTACGTTAACAGGCGAATAAAATCCTCGGAGCTTACGAAAAGCTCCGAGGTGATTTTTATAATTCTTCTTCAATCAGCCAGCCTTTATGCGAGAAGAATGTGCTGAAACCGAAGGTTCTGTTCTCCTCGATTGTTGAATTAAGGAGCACGTCAGTTTTTTCTAGCTCCTCGGTCGTGATGACGGGGGCTGTGTATTTTTCTTTCATCAGTTTGCTCCTTCCTTGTAGTATGTATCAGTGTTCTCTGTATTAATGTGACCCGAAGCCTCATTATAGCTGACAGAACATCCGCCGTAGGTGGTGGTTCCGCCGTAGTCGTTATAGAAGGTGCGGAGAAGTCCGTTAGCGTCATAGTAGCGGAGATACGCTCTCGCGCATACTTCACGGTCCTTGTATGCCGCGTCACCTTTCTCATAGGTAACGACAAAGGTTGAAAGTCGGTACTGTGAAAAGCTCTTGTGGTCTACTCTGCCGGGCTTCGAGGTGCAATCGACATTTGTCACGTAATCATAATCGTGGTCAACATCTTTGATACTTCCTGTCGTATTCTCACCGTTAACATCTTCACCGCTGTACCTGAGCTCGTAGTTCGTGGTATTCCTTCCATAGTGGGCAGCGTAGATATCCACATATTTTCTCGGAGCGGCAACGTAGCCGTACTCATAGTTTGTGGTGTTATCGTTGAGCTTCTTGTTATCGGGCTGGAGCTTTTCAAGCTCAGCGAGCAGGTTCTCGCTGATTGAAGTGATAAACCTCAGACCGCCGGGCTGATATTTCAATTTATCGATATTCTTGTCTCTCCAGTCCTTGGGACGAATCTGAACACCGAAGAGTCCGAAGCTGCTGTACTTGTTTTGCATATCGGCAGGGAGAATCTTGTCGTCCTCGGGATCCTTTTCAACCTCTTCCACAGGCTCCCAGTGAGCGTAGATGTCAACGTTCTTCACGTACTTGTCGCCGCTCTCATCCTGATAAGTCTCGCCGAAGGTTATGGGGCGGCTGTCGTCAGAATTATCTCTGTCATAGTACCAACCCTTGAATATGTAGCCGTCGGGATCCTTAAGCTTCGGAATATTGTGGAACTCCTCAATTACGTTGCCTTCCTTTACCTTGTGGTTTGTGACATAGGGGGTAAAGATATCGTCAGCGTAAATGTCGGACATATCGTCGTTGTTGATATGGTAGTTTACGTCAAAGGTCATTCGAACAAGACGGACTTCGTTCTCATTAACATCAGAATAGTCGGGATACCAGCTCTTGTGGTCTGAGAAAAAGGCATCCCTCGGGATGATTGTGTTGTTGGCTTTGTAGCCGCTTGTAAGGTAATCGGTTGACACTGCCCCGGCGTCAGTGTCCTCCTTGCCGTCAGCCCAGAGCGTGGGGTCGGAAAGTCCGATTTCGGAGCCCGTCAGGTCTCCCGTAACATATACGGGCTTTTCCTTGCTGAGAATATTGAGGTTATTAGTTATTCCGTTGTACTTATTTCCCTTTATAATGTTTGCGCCTGAGATTTTAAGCTGAGAATCAGAGTCATAGTAAACGCCCGCGCCTCGATTTGAAATATTGTTTTCCGTATCGGTTACAGTATTGTCGGTAATCACTGTATCTTTAATGCTTGTGTAGCCGCCCGAGCTGTTGCCCGAGAGCGAAACGGCGCCGCCGTTAGCCTCGGCTGCGTTGCCTGTTAATGTACAATTCTCGATCTGCGTCTGTGTCCAGTAGCCGTATGATTCAATTCCTGCTCCCGTGTATGCGCTATTATCAGCAATGGTTGCGTTCTTTATCTGCGCTTTTACCGAAGCTCTTAGCATTGCGATAAGGATACCGCCGCCCATATCGCTTGCTGAATTTCTTGTAATATTTCCGCCGTTAATGTACAAGCCCGGGTCCGACTGTGTGCCTATGCCCGGACCGTAGGCGGCTATTGGTCCAGCGAAAGAATAATAATATCCTGAAGCAAAAACTCCCGCACCCTTGCCTGCTCTGTTTCCGCTGATTGTTCCTCCGTCGATTGTTACCTTGCTCTTAATATAACCAAAATTGGAGGATCTAAGCTCTCCATAGGAAAGAGCAAGCGCAACGCCGCCGCCCATATTTGTCGCGGTATTGTTGCTAATCAAACCGTTTTTCATTGTAAAGCTTGAGCCGCCTGTAACAAAAACTCCGCCGCCCATCGCTGTGAAGCATATGTTGGGGTCATAATAATCAATATAATCAGAAGTAACATAGCAATTAGTAATTGCGCCGTTGAACATATTAAAAACTCCGCCGCCAAAAACAGCTACGCCGCCGCCGTAGCAGACAGAGCCGCCGTCGATACCGCAGTTATCAACGGTACCGCCGTACATATTGAAGGTTCCGCTTTCTACGGTTACGCCGCCACCTAAATAGTTGTTGCCTCTGTGGTCTTTAAGAGTAACGCCGCTGTACATATTGCAAACGGAATTATCCCCGACTATATACAACAATCCCGGATTATCGTTGTCAATAACATCATTGCCTTTTACGGTAAACGTCTTTTTATAATCAGCAGCTCCGAGGTTGAGTGTCGCGCCGTTCCAAGCCTGAAGCGACTGTTGACCAGTCAGACTGAGCGTGTGATTCTCGCCGAAGATGTTGACTGTCACCGCTTTATTAATATAAAAGCCGCCGTTCTTTGTAAAATCGCTGTCGATATAGATATCGTACGTTCCGCTGTCCATCGAATTGATTTCTGCAACTGCTGCGTCCAGCTCGGTGTCTGACGAAACATGATATGTTTTTGCAGCCTCGGCGGACGCGGTCATTACGCCCGTCGGGAACATAGCCGACGCGATAATCAGACACAGAATTATCGACAGAATGTTTTTAGACCTTATAAATTTCTTCATAATAATCTCCATTCTGCCGCAAAGCGTCAGCACAAATAGGAATGAAAGTGTTGACAAGCGGCGAAATATTTTTTAGTGTTTATTTTGAGGGAAAGCACACTACAACGCACGGTAGGAGGAGTCGTAGATTGTACTTCCGTATTCAAAACAGTATAATAATCAGTGTTGGAATCATCATTTCAAGCACAAATAAGTGGAGCTTCGAGCCCGTACACTAAGAATTGTTTTAACACCTGTTAAAAATGTGTGATGATTCAGTCACTGCTTTTCCTCGCAACAAGATTAAAGGAGGAAAAGATTTGA
>CADAEZ010000071.1 GCA_902787145.1 uncultured Ruminococcus sp. | reverse complement strand
GACGTATTTAGCTTGGCAGTACTAATAGGTCGAGGGCTTGACCACAAAGAAGGGCTGAGGCTTTGAGCCCGAGTATAACGACCGGCGAGGACTAAGCTGTGTAGAACACGAAGTATTCGAAACAGATTAGACGAGCGGAAGTTATACGAGGAAAAGCGAAAAGCAACGAAGCCTGACAATTCAATGCGGAATTCGGAATTCGAAATGCGAAATTATATTTTCAAATTTCAATTCATCAATTCCAATTATATCTTTGGTCTGTAGTTTACTTTCTCTTATCCAATTCTTTATTCAGTTTTGAGGGTGCTAATGACACAGTCTTCGGACTGTGTTTTTCTTTTTATATCATTATTCATTGACAGTTATCATTTAAAATGATAATATTAAATATACGGAAAGGAATGATATTATGAAAAAATTAACCGCGATTCTGCTTACGCTTGCTGTATTGGTGACGAGTTTTGTTATTGCTCCGGTTACCGCCAGCGCCGAGACACAAGATGTCAGCATAGTGTTTGGAAAAGAATATACAGGTGAGATTAGCCAGCCAACGGGTATTTTTGCGCTGATGAGCACTAATTATAACAATTATAATTTTACAATGACACAGTCCGCCGAGGTTATGGTTACAGTAAAATCCGCGGATACTGATGTTCAATGGTCGCTGAGCTCGGGTTATTCCAATAAAATTACCCGCAGAAGCGCTCCGTCAAGCGAGAGCGCATACCTTACAAAGGGCGAAACCTATACGGTTAAGGTATCAGGAACAGGAAAATACTCTCTCGTAGTTACTAAAAAAGCTCCGGGCGTGGTTAAGTTTTCATCATCTTCCGGCAAAATGGAGGACAGACCTAAGGCTGTAGGCTTCAGCTTTACCGGTAATCAGGAATATGCAAGGGATAACCTCTCGATTTCGTCCAGCAATCCGAAGGTTGCTACAGCGGACTTTGATGTATCAAGCGGAACAAACGCCGGTTCGGTGATAATTACTCCGCAGTATATAGGAAAAGCTGTGATCAGCCTTAAACTTGCGGGAAGCAACACCGCAAAGTATACTATCTATGTAACAAAGGGTTACTGGTGCGTTGCTAAAGGCAGCAAGGCAAAGGCTCCGAAGCCCAAGGGAATTAAGAATGTAAAGTGGAAGAGCTCAAAGAAAAAGGTTGTCACTATAAATAAAAAGACCGGTAAAATCAAGGCTAAAAAGGGTGGACGCGCTACCCTTACGGCCAAGAAGGGCAAGGTTTCCTTTAAGATAAACACTGTAGTTACCGACTACATCAAACTCGGCAAGAAAACTTATAAGGAAATCAAGAACGTTGTTAATAATCCCGAAAAGCTAAAGGTCTACAACGCGTACAAGGGATATTCCAAGGTGATATACACCAACGGCAGAAAGATTCCCGTCGTTGTAATCGACTACGGCAGCACTAACGAAAACGGCGCAATGGTAAGAAACAAGATTTGCGCTTACTATGACGATGTTTACGGGCCTAAGTACAAGAGCGGATGGGATACCGAGAATATTATCGGCAAGAAAAACCTTAAAATCAGAAAGATTAAATAACAGCACGGGGATGTCAGATTTACGGCATCCCTGTTTGTATTGACAAAAGCGGATAAAAGTAATAGAATAATACTCATACGGACGAAAGGTCGGATTTTATGAAAATCAGTATTAAAGCTATTGTTATTACTATAATTGTGGTCGCGGGATTCATATGCTCCGGAATTTTCCTCAGCAACAGCGGCGACAGAATCGAGGGTTTGTTCAGAGATACGATTAAGTCTCTCGACAATGGCGAGTCGATTGACAAATACTTTAACTCAAAAGCTAAGGAAAAGAGCCAGACTCTCGACGTAGACTCTATGGCGCTCGGCGAGTTTTATCAGGGCAATTCGTCAGAGATTAAGAAAATCGACATTTATCACGAGAGGGATAACCAGTACAGAGTCAACGCGGTTGTAAAGACCAGCGAGGCCGAATATTTCGTGACTATCGCCGCGACAGGATCAAGGGTGATTGATGAGCTTGGAATCAGGCAGTTTATTATTGAGGATAATAAGACATTTAAGAAAAAAGACTTGTTCAAAAAGCAGCACTTTACCAAGTATGAGAAAAAGGCCGAGGAATACGGAATCACCATCCGTATGAAAGGCGATAAGAGGTAAGTTTTATTGGTAAGATAAACCGCCGGGGGAGACCTCGGCGGTTTTCTAATACGCAATTGTTTGGATTATTGGGAAGGTATGATAATCGCTGTAGGGATTTTCCTCAGCCGGAGAAGCTCTGTCAAACCTTGTTGTATGAACCCCTTTAAAAAGGGTACGGGGTTGTGTAATAATCATTGACTTTTTTATGGATTTGAGGTAGAATGTACTATGTATATTTATGATATTATGGGGAAATAGGTATTTGCGTATCTTTTCCCAAAAAATATATTGGAAAGGGGAGTTGAAAATGGCTGTCATTATGGACACAGCGGTGGTGTTGCTGAGAATGCTGCTGCCGGTTTATACAGTTTTTGTCGTGTACCAGTGCTTTGCGTCTATGCGCAGGCGCAGACGTCCCGAACGTCCGCTTGTACTGCTTCAAAACCTCGATACCGGACTGAAAATCCCAGTGTTGTTTTGGGAGAATTCTATCGGCAGAAACCGAAGCTGTGATATCGCCATTGACGACCCCGCCGTCTCGCGTAACCACTGTGTTCTTTTAAGAAGAAAAGAAGGCTGGTTCCTGACGGATACAGGCTCAAAATCGGGTACTTATATCAACGACGAGAGAATCGAAGGCAGAGAACAGGTGTGTATCGACGACGTGATCTCTATCGGCAACTCGGATTTTGAGTTTAAGCGCGGCGAGGAGTTCCACGAGGAGCTGGAGTCGAGCTGGTTTTTCTCGAAGGTTGTTAACAAGCCGTCTATCAGGCCGTACAAGCTGATGATTATGATTTCGCTTTTCCATATTTTTATGGGAGTTGAGGCGGTGTTCTGTGACGGAGCTACGGACTACGACCCGGCGTATGTATGCGCGGCTATGGTCGGGGTCGAGTGGCTGTTCTTTGTAATTTCAAAGCTCGCGCTCAGGAGAGTTAATTTCGAGATAGAATGTCTTTGCCTGCTGTTTACCGGAGTCGGCGTAATGCTGCTCGCGCGGCAGGAGATGAGGCAGAGCTATATCCAGCTTATCGCGGCGGTAATCGGAATTGTCGGCTACTGCCTGCTTATAAAATTTATCGAGAACCCCGACAGAATCGCTAAGTGGCGTATCATCATTATGGTGGCGGCCGTGGGATTTTTGGCTGTAAACCTTGTTTTCGGACGTGTACAGCACGGCGCGGCTAACTGGATCACAATCGGCCCGGTGTCGGTTCAGCCGTCGGAGTTTGTAAAAATCGCTTATATCTTTGTGGGCGCCTCTACGCTGGACAGATTGCAAACCAAGCAGAACCTGCTTGAGTTTATCATTTTCTCGGCGGTGTGCGTAGGCGCGCTGGCGATTATGGGCGACTTCGGTTCGGCGCTTATATTCTTCGCGACCTTCCTTTTGATTTCGTTTACGCGTTCGGGCGATTTTAAGACCCTTATACTCGCGCTGGCGGGAGCGGGCTTCGCCGGATTTATGGTGCTTAACCTGAAGCCCTATGTGCTGAAGCGTTTTCAGGGCTGGCGGCACGTCTGGGAGTATACCCAGGACTCGCTCGGATATCAGCAGACGAGAGTTCTGACATACATTGCCTCCGGCGGATTGTTCGGAGTAGGCGTCGGCAACGGATGCCTCAAATATGTTTTTGCGTCGGAGTCCGACCTGGTGTTTGGTATTCTTGCCGAGGAAATGGGCTTTATCGTGGCGGTAACTATTGCCGTGGCGATTGCGACTATGTTTATCTACGCGCGTTCTGTAGCTACGCGTACGCGCTCGGCGTTCTACTCGATCTCAGCCTGTTGCGCCGCGGGTATGCTGGTAATCCAGATGTCGCTTAATATTTTCGGCTCAACGGACATACTTCCGCTTACGGGCGTTACCTTCCCGTTTATCAGTCTCGGCGGTTCGAGTATGATTTCCTGTTGGGGACTTGTGGCATTTATCAAGGCGGCGGACGAGCGAACCTACGCCAAAAAGATAAAAGAGTAAGCCGCAATCGGATTTGGCGCGGAGTATCAATCAAATTTTCGTGTCAACAACATTAATATAAGGAAAGGATGTGTTGTTATGAAAAGAGTGCTGCGGCGTTCGTGGCTGACATTTATTGTCGTTATCGCCTTTTTGGGCGGAATGGTTTTTTTAGTCGCGGAAACACTTCTTAACGCCTCCGACTGGGTCGATCAGGCGTATAACGGACACATCTCCGGCGCGGGCGGTTTGGCTCAGGCCGGCAGTATCACCGACAGAAACGGCGAGATACTTGCTCAGACCGTCGACAAAAAGCGCGTATATCACGAGGATAAAGCGGTCAGAAAGGCTCTGCTCCATGTTGTCGGCGATAATTCGCTGAATATATCGACGGCGGTACAAAGTCAGTTTCGATCTCAGCTTACGGGCTACAGCTTTATATGGGGACTCAATATGCCCAAGTCCTTCCGTTCCGGCAGGGATATGAGCCTGACCGTGGACGCTAAAACCTGTAAGGCGGCATATAACGCGCTAAAGAACTACGACAGCGGCGCCTGTGTAGTATACAATTATAATACGGGAGAGATACTCTGCTCGGTCAGCGTAAAGTCTTATGACCCCAACAGTCCTCCCAAAATCAACAAGGATAATGAAAAAGAATATGACGGAGTCTATCTCGACAACGTGCTCTCCTCGACCTATACGCCGGGTTCGATTTTTAAGATCGTTACCGCGGCGGCGGCAATCGAGAACATCCCCGGAGTTATGGACAGACAGTTCCATTGTTCGGGCGAGGAGGAAATCGGCGGAGGCGATATCACCTGCGTCGGCTCTCACGGTACTGTCAATCTTGAAGAAGCCTTCGGCCATTCCTGCAACATAGTTTTCGCGGAGCTGGCGGTCGAGCTCGGTCCCGAGAAAATGAACGCTATGGCGCGGAAAATGGGAATCGACGCCGAATTTTCGGTAAGCGGAGTAAAGACTAAGAAAGGCTCCTATGATATAAAAAATATAAACAAAAACCAGCTTGCGTGGTCGGGCGTCGGCCAGTATACAGACCAGGTGAATCCGACGCATATGGCTATCCTGTGCGGAGCTATCGCCAGGGGCGGACAGTATATAAACCCCTACATCATAAACGGCGACAGCGGGTCGCTGCTAAAGGATCTCGGTCTTTCGGGTACCGGCAGTACGGGTGAACAGCTCATCAAGCCGTCTACCGCGAAAACTATCGGAGACCTTATGCGTAAAGCCGTAATAAACGACTACGGCGACGATATGTTCGGCGGAATGACAGTCTGCGCCAAAACCGGTACGGGTGAAACCGTAAAGGGTGACGAAGAGAAAAACGACGGCTGGATGATTGGTTATTGTACCGACAAGGAAACTCCGCTGGCGTTCGCGTGCGTAGTTCACGGCACGGGCGAGTACGGATATTCCTCCGCCGGCAAGGTTGCCAAGGCGGCGATGATACAGGCTAAAAAGAGCCTTACGAAAGAGTAGAAAGGAAGTAAACATATATGAATCCATTAAAGGCATTATTCGGAAATTATTCGAAGCGAGAGGTTAAGCGTATTCAGCCTATCGCCGATAAGGTTTTGGAGCTTGAGTCCAAATACGCCGCTATGAGCGAATCAGAGCTCAAGAATCAGACAGCGATATTAAAAGAAAGACTAAGCAACGGCGAGACCACCGACGATATCCTGCCCGACGCGTTCGCGGTATGCCGCGAGGGCGCGTGGCGTGTGCTTGGAATGAAGCACTTCCCGGTACAGGTTATCGGTGGTATCATTCTTCATCAGGGACGTATCGCCGAGATGAAAACAGGTGAAGGTAAAACCCTCGTTGCTACCCTCCCCGCGTACCTCAACGGACTTACCGGCGAGGGCGTACATATCGTAACGGTCAACGACTATCTCGCCAGACGTGACTCCGAGTGGATGGGCAAGCTGTACCGCTATCTCGGTCTTACCGTAGGACTTATCGTCCACGACCTCGACAACGAGGAGAGACAGGAAGCTTATAACGCCGACATCACATACGGCACAAACAACGAACTCGGATTCGACTACCTCAGAGATAATATGGTAGTTTATAAGGAGAACAAGGTACAGCGCGGACACGCGTTCGCTATCGTCGACGAGGTCGACTCAATCCTCATAGACGAAGCTCGTACTCCTCTTATCATCAGCGGTAAGGGCGACAAGAGCACCGAGCTCTATACCCAGGCTAACCGCTTTGCGAAAACGCTAAAGGTACAGCGCTTTACAGAGCTCGACTCCAAGGAGGATCTGGAAAGCTACTACGCCGAGAACGGTATCGACTATGTAGTTGACGAAAAAGCAAAGACCGCCACTCTCACACAGAGCGGTGTTAAAAAAGCAGAGGAATTCTTTAATATAGACAACCTCACAGACCCCGACAACCTTACAATCCAGCACCACGTTAACCAGGCTATCCGAGCCAATGGTATTATGAAGCGCGACGTAGACTATGTTGTAAAGGACGGCGAGATTATCATCGTCGACGAGTTTACCGGACGTCTTATGTACGGTCGCCGCTACAACGAGGGTCTGCACCAGGCTATCGAGGCCAAGGAGGGCGTAAAGGTTCAGAACGAGAGCAAAACTCTCGCGACAATCACCTTCCAGAACTACTTCCGTCTTTATAAAAAGCTCTCCGGTATGACCGGTACTGCTATGACCGAGCAGACAGAGTTCCAGGAAATCTACAAGCTCGATGTTGTAGAGGTTCCGACCAACAAGCCTCTCGCCAGAGTTGACCTGCCTGACTCCGTGTTCCAGACCGA
>CADAEZ010000070.1 GCA_902787145.1 uncultured Ruminococcus sp. | reverse complement strand
CGACCTGAGCTCATCCATAAGCGGATAGTAATATTGATATAAATCAAATCTCATTACGGATCTCTTGGCTACGAGATACTCGTTTCTGGCAATACGCTTGGCAGGTTCATAAACGAACTTTCTTTTCATCTTGAGAGCGTATCTGTCCTTGACGATCTTCTCCGCTGTCGGGAGACCCTTGTCCTTAAGAAGCTGCTCAAACTCCGGGAAGCTGATGTCGACATCATCCATAACCTGTAGTACGTTTACTGTCGGATACGGCTTTTCAACATATCTTTGCCAATCCTCGCCGTAGTAGGCGATTTCATAGGCTATAAGCTCCTTGGTAACCGGGAGTTTTTTGTCGTTTAGTTTAATCAGCTTGGTATTTGTCAGGGTGTCGGAGCTGAATTCTCTGTACTGTTTTTCCATATTATAATAGTACAGCTTGCCGTTACCCTTTTCGCGGTTGAGCTTTATTACGTAGTTATATACCCATTTGTGGGTGAGAGTCTTTATGATGTACCTTGACCTGATATGGGCGTCGGTAAGCATTCTCTCCAGATTCTTCATAAAGAAGCCTGATTTTTTGTATCTCAGCGGTTTGATTGTGATAGCGACGCAGGGATACTTGTGTACTACGTTCCTCTTGTAGTCGATAATCAGTGTTTTTGTGTTAACATATCTGAATGAAAAGATTTTGATTGTATCGCTGTTCTCGTAGGATTCGATAGCTCTGTCGGGGATATCACCGCGTTCGACAATCTCCTTGAATTTAAGGCAGTCGGGTATATCCATCATAATGTTGAAGATATACGGGTCGGTAAGGAAGGTGCCGTTTTGTTCGGCTCTGGCTGCGGTCTTATCGGAGAGGATATAGTTCAGGCCGTTGTCTTTACAAATCTTGTCAACTTCATCGAGAAGCTCAAGCATTTTTACCTTATACGGTTTCATCCGATCGCCTCCATTCTCTTCCTGATATCAAGGTGATAGAAGCCGTTTGCGGAATTTTCCATTACAAAGTCATAGTGTTTTTTGGCTTCTTCATAATCCTTTTTGTCGTATGCAATGTCACCGAGAGCTTTTTCGCAGGCGTCGTTGCCGGGATATTCCAACAATAGCTTTTCGCAAAGCTCGCCGGCCTTGTCATATTCTCCGACAGCGCACAGATACTCGAGCTGAGACAGTTTGATTTCCTTTATTTCGGGATAATTCTGCATAGCGTGATCGAGAATCTTTCCGGCGTTTTCGAAGTCCTTGGAGAAGTAGAACTTGTTCAAATCGGATATGCTGTCCAAAGCGTCAAGATATGTCTTCAGCGTCGGGGTGAGGTCGTAGCCGTTTTCTATCCTGAGGTTAAACATCTTCCTGGCGCCGTTAAAATCATTTTTGTAGTAGAGCATAATGTAAACAGCAAGCTCGAATATGTCGTCGTCAACAGGGGTGTAGAGGTTCCACGAGCGTACGCTTGAATGCATCTGTACATAGAAATAGTCGGCAAGAATATTGTTGATTTTTTCAAGCTCTTTTCTGTCCTTGATCTTCTGAGCCTCAGTCGGAGTGAGCGACATACGGTTTTGCAGGTTCTTTCTTACTACATAAGCGTTTTTGTAGATAAGCGCCTGATAGAAGTTAAGATTCCATTTATATGTCAGGTAGCCTTCCTCGACATTGTTGTTTTTAGCCTTAAGACGATGCTTTAGCAGCGAGGGCTTGTTGATGTATTCCTTGTAGTCGTTAAAATACTCGGCTTCGGGGATTCCGGTATGAGTCATCTCGGCGTGAATACGCTTGTCCTCCGGCAGGAGATAGTAGGTTTCTCCGTAGTGATAGCGCATAACTTCGATGTATTTATCGGACATCTTAAACTTATGACCCTCAAAATCGACCTCGATCGGATTGTTGTAGAAGTATTTTGGTATTACGGTCTTTGGGCCTACAAATCTTGCCGAGGATGAGATATAGGTGTCGCAGTCGTCGTAATGCTGGTTAAAAATCTTCTTTTCGAGCGAGGAGAGAACCTTTTCTCTGCCGACAATCTTGCTGAGACGTCTGTATTTCTTATATCTTTTCATAATACCGTCGGTCTTTTTGCGATAATGTCTGAAAGAAATATTCGAGAATTCGTCATAAGCGAAGAATCTTTCGATAGCCTCGTTCTTTTTGACCTCATCCTTCGGCAGCTCCATAAGGCAGAAAATGTCGATAACCTGTCCGCAGTCCGGCTTCCAGAAAGGGAAGGAAGGGCTGATTCGGGAGCATTCGAGGTCTATGTATCGTCCGAATACCGACGGATACTCTCTGTCGCGTCTGTTATCACGGAAAATTCTGGTTTTACCGTCGAGTTCCTTTTCACATACTTCGACAAATTTATTGTAGTTCGGTTCGGTCATTGTGATGTCGAGGTCGTTGTCCCACGGAATAAAACCCTCGTGTCTTACGGCGCCGATTACCGTGCCGTAGTCCAGAAAGAATTCTATATCGTGTTTTTTGCATATTTCGTCAATCTCGACCAATAGTTTTAACAAATGTTTTTGTGTAGGAGTCATAAGCATACTTCCTTCATTTTATAATCATATATATTATATCAAATTAATCAGCCTAAAGCAGTTACAATGTTGTAAGAATGGCGGTATATAATTTACAAGATATTTATGTTTTGACGTTATAAATCTTTTGAGGAATTAAGAAAAATCGGTCGAACATAATCGCTCGACCGATGGTGAATAATTATGAATTTTTAAATCTCAAAATCCTCTTTTGAAAATTGCATCATATTGGCTTCAGCCATAGGCTGCCTCATAGTCGGATTGTAATCGAACTTCCGGCATTTTCCTTTTTGATTTATAGTCCTGTTCAAAGCGCAGCAAGGCTGACAGTCAGGCAGAAAATTCTGGCAGTAAACGCAGTTGGGTGTAATCTTTTCACCAAATAATTTTTTCATAACATTTCCTTCTTCATACAGTTATCACATTGATGGTTTATTATGTAATCATTATATCAAATAATAATGCTACTTGCAAGTTTATTTATTTTGAGTTACAATTATACTGGTGGTGTTTATGGAGTTTTTCAGTAAAACAATGAAGCTTAATAACCCGGATAAGGTTCCTTATCTTACATATAATTCTCTGGAAGAAATAAATTTTATAAAACACGGCTTTTCCACACGTCTCGGCGGCGTAAGCGAGGGTATTTTTTCTACAATGAATTTAGCGTTTAACCGCGGTGATAATAAGGACAGTGTGGTGGAAAACTATAAGAGATTGTGCGGGTCAATCGGACTTGACTTTAATACCCTTGTGGCTTCGGCTCAGGATCATCACACTTTTGTACGCGTGGTAACGTCAAAGGATTACGGCGTAGGAATCACTAAACCGAGAGATATACAGAGTGTGGACGCTCTTGTAACTAACGAAAAGAATGTTACGCTTGTGACCTACTACGCGGATTGTACTCCTTTGTTTTTTGTAGATACCGCAAAAAAGGCGATAGGACTTGCTCATGCCGGCTGGCGTGGAACCGTTGGCAGAATCGGCGAAAAGGTTATCTCAAAGATGAGCGAATGTTTTGGCTCGGATCCCGGAGATATTAAATGTGCTGTGGGTCCCGCAATTTCCAAATGCTGTTATGAGGTTGACAAGGCCTGCGCCGATGAGTTTTATAAGTTGGATGATATGGACTGTTCTTTGTTTATATTTCCAAAGGAGAATAATAAATATCATCTTGATTTGCTTGAATGTAACAGACAGATTCTTGTTAAATCCGGAGTTAAGCCGGAGAATATAACTATCAGCGATTTATGCACGAAGTGCAACAGCGAGCTTTTGTGGTCGCATAGGGCTACGAACGGACAGAGAGGCACGATGTGCGCCTTGATGTCTATAGTAGATTAATCGGAAAGGATATGATTAAATGAAAAAGTCAGTCATCTGCCATTTTATTGTATTTCTGGTTCTTTTGTTTGGGTTGGGTATAGCGTCGGTATCCGTATCGTCGGCTGTAACTTATACCAACAAAAAGGGCAGTATTACGGTAAAATACGGCACAAAGAAGAAAAAGTTTACCGCCAAGAAGTATAAAAAGAACTTCAGCGCGGCTTTAAACGCTGCCCTGGATTTCGCGAGAAAAAAGGGCAAAGCTACTAAAATTGCCAAGGTGACAATCTCCAAGGGCAACTACTCGCTTGACCGTACAATCAAGATTTACAGCAACACTACTCTTTCGGCAAAAAACTGCCGCCTGAGACTGTACGGCAATCTGTTGCGTAACGGGTATAAAAAGAAAGCAAAGTCGGCAACCGGGTATTCAGGCGCGAAAAATATTACAATCAAGGGCGGTACCTGGGACGCGATGGTTCCATACTCACAGGCGGGTACATCCAACTGGAGAATTCAACATTCGACTTTCCGTTTTGCCCATTGTACAAATGTAAAGATTCAGGATTGTAACTTTGTCGGCAACTATAACTGCCACGATATTGAGTTCGGAGCTGTTAAGAACTCAAAAATATATAAATGCAGTTTTTCCAATAAAAAGGAGGTTAATACATTTAAGAACGACGGCGGCAGAGAGGCTATCCAGCTCGATGTCGCTACGTATGAAGCTATGCCCGAGTTTGTCGCGTACGATAAAACTCCTACAAAGAGTATAGAAATCAGCAAATGTTCTTTCAAAAATAAGTTCAGGGGTATCGGCAGCCATCACGCCGTACCCGGCAGACTTTTTGACAAAATAAGCGTCCATGACAACACATTTAATAACATTGGCGGAATAGCTGTATACGGTGTTTACTGGACAGATTCGCAGATTTATAATAACAAAATGACCAATGTCGGTCTCGGCGTCGATATGCGCTCAATGACCAGCGGAACAGGCTATAATTTCCGCAATATGGACAAGCTGACAAACGAGCAGTGCGAGGCTAAGATAAAGAATAAAAAAATCCATATCTTTAATAATACTATTTCCGTCAGAGTAAATAACAACACCTATGTCCGTCCGACCGGAATACGTGTTCTGGGAGAAAATTACTCAGCTATCGACCTTAAAACCGGTATCAAGCCCGGAACCTATAATTATTATAACGTAAATATCGGAGTCGATTCTTATGGAAACGCAAGACCAAACATAATCTCCGGTAATGTTTCCGTAGGAATCCAGGTCAACTATGTAGTTAACTCTGTTGTAAAGAATAATATTATTGACAGCGCTAAGTGCGCGTATAACAGCTGTAACGGAATCGAAGTTAAGGGCTGCCTCAATACTGTTATTGACAAGAACACTATTTCCAACGGCTTGCTTTCGGATTCAAGAGGCGTATATCTGACATATCCCGGAAGTTCAAACACAAGGAACAAAAACATAACAGTTACTAATAACAAGGTAACGAATTACGTTAAAAACGGTATTTCCTTCCACTTTACCGACGACTCCAAAGCCGAGCTCAATACGATTACCAAGACTTCCAAGGAAGGCGTTTACCTTAAGGAAGCGACAAATAATACTGTTATCTCCAATAACCTTACGAACTGCGGCGAAAATGTCGTGTTTTGTACCGAAAACTCCAACGAGAACAAGATCACCTCAAATACAATCGCCGATTCACAGAACGGAGTACTGCTAAAGGGCTCTGTCAAGAATACGGTTGATATGAATACTGTCACAAACTGTACCCAGTCCGGAATATATTCTTATAATAACAACGAAGAAAATATCTTTGAGAAAAACAATATAACAAAGTGCGGTACCGGCGCAATTGTACAAAGAGCCGCTCGTACGGTAGTAAGAGAAAACAATATCACCGATACTACCGAATACGGAATCCGCGCGTATTCAACCTCGACCGAGTGTACGTTTAACGCTAATATCATTAAAACCTCAAAAACAGGTATAAGCGTTCAAAACTGCGAGGATATGATTGTATCCGGCAACAGTATCTCGGATTGTTCGCAGTATGGAGTTAACGTATACGCAGGGTCCGGGAACTCGGTTGAGGATAATGAGATAAATGCCTGCGCCGTAAATCCCGTCAGAATCAACCACGGAGCGGATAAGGTGAGCGTTATCCGCAACACAATCAATTCCGACGGCAAGGATTGTATCTATGTGAACGGCGAAAATGACGACGATAAAACCGTCGAAAAATTTGTCTCTATCCACGATAATGTTATCAACTCACCCGACAACAACCCCTCAATCACCGGATCCTTCGGTAACGTAGCTGTTCAGGCTTATTCCAACATTCTTAACGGTGTAAGAGAGGATGAAGAAGCTGTACGACCGAATTATATGAGATTCAAGGGTGATGTCGACGGCTTTATAAAGGTTGAAAATGAGCTTAAGATAACCAATCTCAGCCTTGAGGAATTCGAGGACAGTATACGCCTTAGCTGGCAGTCGGATTATGATGACGTATCATATCGTGTTGCCGCGGTGCTCGAGGACGGCACAATCTCACAGATTGCCGTAACCAACGAGAAGAGCTACGAAATCGACCTCACAAAGCTGGAGGACAGATACGAACACGTAACCTACTGGGTAGCTCCTGTTATATTCTTTGAGAATGTTAAATACCTCGGAATGAATATGACGGCGGAGTACGCTCCCGTTCGACCGACAACCGAGACAGAAACCGAGTCCGTGACGGATACTCAGTCAACTACCGTCGAATCTTCATCGACTGCTCCGAATACTACTGACACGGTAGAAACTACCGAGCCGCAGGAGACCGAGTCTCAGACAGTAACCGAGCCAGTCACAGAGTCCGCCGCCGCGACAGAAACCGTCAGTAATACAGAAACTACAGAATAAAGATCAGGCAGGTCATAACGACCTGCCTACTGTTTGTCGAAAAAGAAGTTTGGTTTATGTTACATTTGTAGGGGATGGCCTCCGTGCCATCCCGTTCCTATCCGATATTGCTCATTAATGTAGGGGCTGTCCCT
>CADAEZ010000069.1 GCA_902787145.1 uncultured Ruminococcus sp. | reverse complement strand
ACGGTAAACAAAAAGGCTATAAGAAAAAATGTAAGAGCAGGCTCACAAAGGGAGCTCAACGAAAAAATAAGAAAACTAAAGTATCAGATTGACGATAACAAAGATGTGTATACTCGGGCTTATTTCGGCGTGTGGGCTGATAAATGGCTTAATGAGGTAAAAGTACCCTCCGGAATCAGTAACGGCACTCTAACGCAATATAAGAGCGCAATAAAGCACCTTAACCGCGAATTTGAGTTTGTGGAGCTTAAAGATATTAACCTTTCAGACTTTAACCGTTTTATGATAGAGCTTGCAAAGAATAACCCTAACACTAATAAGCCGATGTCAAAAAAGAGTTTGGAGAACATTAAAAAGGTAGCTCGGTCTATATTCAAGTATGCTATGTCAAACAATATTGCGGGAGTAACTGATTTCTTCAACTCGGTAACCATTTCAAAGGCTGCACCTGTATCAGAGCGCAGAGCTTTATCGGAAACAGAGCAACAATGGATTATTGATACAGAGCATAGAGCGCAGCTCCCTGCTATGATAATGATGTTTTCAGGATTAAGGCGCGGGGAGGTTATTCCGCTGCTATGGTCTGATATAGACTTAAAAAAGGGTATTATCTCCGTAAACAAGTCCGTAGAGTTCACCACAAATAAAGCGAACATAAAAAAAGGCGGTAAGAGTTCAAGCGCGGTAAGACTTGTACCTATACCGAAAATACTTGTAGATTACTTAAAACACTATAAAGCTAATAGTAAAGTATTATCACAGTATGTTTGTCTTAATGTCAGCGGTAATATACATACTAAATCAAGTTGGAGTAAAATGTGGAGTAGTTACCTCACCGACCTAAATGTTAAATACGGTTACGATAAAGAGGTAATAAGCAAACACAGCCCTAAATACAGCACCCTACCAATGAGAATTGAAAATATAACACCTCATTATCTCCGGCACACTTTCGCGACTATGCTATATTTGGAGAACATTAACGTAGTAACGGCAAAACAGATACTCGGTCACGCTGATATTAGCACTACTGTAAATATCTATACAGACTTGGAACACTTCAATAAAAGCACCCTGTCAGATGAATACAAAGAGCGGTTACAGAATGAATATTTGATAACTGCATAATAGCAGCGGAAAACACGCAAAAAAGTAAAAAAATCGGTCATTTGTATGCCGTTTTGTATGCCACTAACTTGTAAAAATGGCTTATCTATGCGGTTTATAAGCATTTTTGCCCTTGACTTTTAATCAAGGTGTCCGGAGTTCGAATCTCCGATGGGTCACCAAAACAAAAAGCAGTCCAACCGGACTGCTTTTTGTTTTGCCATCGGAGATTCGAAAGGGCGTTAAGAAAATGCTCCGGGGGAGCATTTTTAGCCCGTAGCGTTGCTGATACTTTTATCCTCACTCTATGGCAGGGTTCGAGATGAACTCTATTTCCCGATGAACTACTCCGATGGGTCACCAAAACAAAAAGCAGTCCGTATGGGCTGCTTTTTGTTTTGCCATCGGAGATTCGAAAGGGCGTTAAGAAAATGCTCCGGGGGAGCATTTTTAGCCCGTAGCGTTGCAGATACTTTTATCCTCACTCTATGGCAGAGTTCGAGATAAACTCTATTTCCCGATGAACTACTCCGATGGGTCACCAAAACACATCAAAATATACCTACTTTTATCAAAAAGTTATGGTCAAAGTTATGGTCAGAATCAGGGACAAAAATCACTATAATATCTTACTGAACATCACAAATAACTTGCCCTCTTTCAATCCGCGTTTGTTTATGCTATAATCATTCTGTCATAGTTTTTGAACAAAGGAGATACGGACATATGAAAATATACATTTTACGGCACGGAGAAACCGCTCTGAACTCAAAGGGAATCATGCAGGGGTGGATTGACGAGCCGCTCAATGAAAACGGACGAAAGCTCGCCGAAATCTCAGGTCAGGCTATGAAAGGCGTTCATTTTGATGAATGTATATCCAGCCCGTTTATCAGAGCAACGGAAACCGCGGAGATTCTTCTTCGGGAAAGCGGAAACGCGGTAGAGATTAAAACCGACGACCGCCTCCGCGAGATCAACTTCGGAGATCTGGAGGGCAAAAGCATTTCCGAAATGGGAAATGACGGTTATAAATTCTTTAAGGATCCGTTCAATTTCGCGGGAGCTTTGAACGGTGAGAATATAAAAGATATTTGCGAAAGAACTCAGGCGTTTTTGAAGGAGCTTATTTCAAGAGACGACGGAAAGGTATATCTGATAAGCACGCACGGCTGCGCGACAAGAGCGATGGTCAATTATCTTAAAGACGACCCTTCGGATTTCTGGAACGGTCACGCGCCGTATAACTGCTCGTTTACGATAGTCGAAACGGAGAACGGAACACCGGGAATCACCGCTGTCGACAAGGTGTATTACGACAAGAGCCTGATAGTCAACCATTACAAAGATAAATCATAATTTTGGTTTATATTCAAAAACACCTGTGAAAGAGGATGCCGCAAAAAATGCGACATCCTCTTTTTGTACCATCTGAAATTATTTTAAATCTTCTCAAATCTCAACCCATGCTTTTTCGCGTACTTTTCCGCCGCCGTACCCTTATAACCGCGGATTGTAAAGCTTTTGTCGTACCCGTCATTTGAAAGGGAATACCCGAAAGCTTCATCTCCGATTTTCTTTACAGAGCGCGGGATACTGACTGACTTTAGTCCTGTATCAGCAAATGCGTGATCACCTATTATCTCAACACCGTCGGGAATGTTGATTTTTTTAAGCTTTTCGCAATCCCAAAAGGCTCCGAATTCAATCTCTTTGAGCGATTTCGGCAAATTAATTTTTCTGAGCTTTTCATCTCCCTCAAAAGCGCAGTTTTCTATAATAGTTATATTATCTCCGAGCTTGACCTCCTCGAGTGAAATACATCCTTCAAAAATCCATTCCTTTAGCTTGGTAACGCCTTTGGGAATGGTTGTTTTTTTGAGGTGCTTACAATCGGCAAACGCGTACTCTCCGAGAGATTTAAGCTTATTGGGAAGATTGATCTCTTTTAAAGCGCGGCATTGGTAAAAAGCATAACTGCCGATTTTCGTTACGCTTTCGGGCAGGGAAACTCGCTCGGTGTATTGGGTGTTATTGCGGGGAGTGTCTGAATTGCCGTCAATATCAGCCGAAAATGCTTCTTCGCAAATACTTGTAATCCCCTCATTTACTACGATGTTTAAAGGCGTAGGTGTTTCAATCCATGAATTGCAGTACAGGTAATCCTCCATTCTGCCCTTGCCGCTTAAGGTCAGGGTTTTTGTTGAAGAATTATAATCATAGTTTATATTGAAGCAGTTTTCTTTTTTTACAGAGTCGCTCAACAGCTTCATATATTCGTCCGCGTTTTCCTTATAGTAGCTGTATTCGTCGGTGAGCTCGGAGGGAACATACGGAGTTAAAGGCTTACCCTTGGTTGTCAGTATTTCAATGGGCGACGCCTTCATAAGATAATACAGAATAACATCATAGCCCGAACCGAAAGATTCGCTGAAATAACATTTCACAGAGCTTTTATCGTTTATACTGATTAGATAATAAGGATCATATTCATTATTCCATAAATCTGTTTCTAAAAAACCGTGCGTATGCTCGGTGAGGGTTTTCAGATAATTATACTGCTTGTCGGAAAACATAACGCTGTCCGAAATAATATATTTATTGTTATCATCGAGCTCTGTGGTTTTCTTTACAAAAAGCGTTTTGTCCTTCGTTACGGTAAAATCGTAGTGCATTGAGTCCTTATCGACTTTTTCGTAAAGAGTAATGTCCACAAGCTTCGGCGCGTTTTCGGACGGAGTACGATGATAATTTGTCAAAAGACAAGCTGTAATTATTCCGACTGCCGCAAGAGCCAGCGCGGCTGTAACAATTATTCTTTTTGATTTCATAACTATATCCCCTTTATTTATGTAGTGTCCGAATAAATGAAAAAAAATGAAAAAAGTTTCACTCTTCTATAAATATAGACGACAAAAAGAGGCAATCTTAGAGTAATTTTTTAAAATTCGGAATATTGCACAAAGAGGGCTTGCCCTATTTGGTAATAATGACAACGGTGAATCAGTAGTTTTGGTTATGAGGTTTTCAAAACCATCTTATATTACTCCAAATCCACTACAACTTCACCGTCAGCCGTTGTACTTGTTTCCTTATCAAAATCGGGTATTTTCTCACTTGACGACCAAATTATCCGCTTGCAGTCTATTTGCTCATAACCGTCAATCAGCTTGCTCAGCACAAGAACGTCGGCTGTGCGGTATTCCGACGGCAGAGCGTCGATTTCCGCGTTACCGGGCGCGATAAGCACACTCTGATCACCGCCCTTGATGTACTGCCAGGTTACGCCGTCGCTGACAAATATTGTATCAGTCACGCCGTCGCCGAGGTCAAGCTCTACACGCGCGTTATCATTAATCACACGACATCCCGCTCTACCCGTGAGCTCACCGAAATCGACCTTGCTGACGCTGTGCCGCTGGACAATATATTCCTCGGCTTCAAATTCCTCTGTGATTCTCTCGCCGTAGTAGGTGTAGCCCGAATCTCCCGAGGGAATAAATATCAGATCAAGCTCTCCGGCGGTGTAATGAAGCTCCTTGATAACGTCACTCTGCCGCTCATAATCTCCTCCGCACGACAGCAGGCACGCTCGGTCACCGCTCTCATAAAGCGCAACAACTCCGTCGCCTGAGTTGAGAAAGCTCAGAGTGTGAGAATTGTGTCTGACCACCGCGCCCGCAATAAGCGAAACGCTGACAAAGCACGCCGATATCGCTACCACGGCGGAAACAGCGACTCTCCTTCTCCTGAACAGCATAGCTACGCTGAACAGCGAGAGAAAAAGTATCAGTAATATCGAGAACATAACAGGGTTGATGTATATTTTTGAAAACGGCATTGAAGCCGTTACTTTGACTACAATGATGGTCCAAGAGGCGAAGATACGAGCGAAAAACGCAAGAATCGACGCAATCATACCGAAAGACAGATAATAGAAAAGTATCGCGAACAAGCAGAATATCATAAGAACAAAAATTACAGGAGCTATGAAAACCGAAGCTATAACCGTCAGCGGACTTATCGAACCGAAGAAATAAACCATAATGGGACATACTCCCAGCAACGCCGATACCGAAACCGCGAAGCATTTAAAAACAGCCCTCATTCTGCGGAACGCGCGCAGGGCAATAACTGTCTTAATGTATTCCGCGCTCTTACGCTTTTGGAGATTTACACAGCGTTTTTTGACATCATACAGTTTATGAATACGTGGAGCAACAAGAGGATTGTACCAATACATCAACTTCGGGAAGAAATAGAGAATCCCGATCACCGAAGCGAATGACATCAGCAAGCCTATATTCCCGACTGAAAGCGGATTGGCGACAGTAATAATGATCGCCGCTATTCCAAGGCTGTTGAATTTATCGGCGCGACGGAAGCATACAAATCCGAACAGCGATATCATCACCATAATACCTGAACGCACAACCGCGGGCGAGAACCCTGTTACAGCCATATAAAGCATCACAAAGAATGAAACGACCGCAAATCTTATAATTCGGGCTGAACGGCGCCCTCCCAGGCGTTTGAGAATCGAAATAATAAAGCCCGATATAATACTCAGGTGCATACCCGAAACGACAATAACATAAGAAAATCCGCTTTTCTGAAAAGCATAGTACACATCCTCGCTCAAAGCCTGCTTGTTGCCGAGAATTACCGCCTCGCACAAATCGGACTGCGGCTTAGGCAAAAGCTCTCTTATTGCCGAGGAAATCTTTTCCCTCAAGAACAGAGGAAAATACTTGATCCCCTCTTCCCTGCCGAGCTTTTGAGGCTTGAAAGGATCATCCTCAGGCTTGGCGATAAGCCCGATCCCGTCCGAAAGATAAAAGCCGTATTTCATCTGTTTCAGACGAACTCGGCACCTGATCCTGTCGCCGTAGGAAAGATTCGGATTCTTTTCGGAGATAAGCAGAGCGCTCAAATCGCAGTCCTCGCCGTCGATTTTATCAACATTGA
This sequence comes from uncultured Ruminococcus sp., assembly GCA_902787145.1. GTDB lineage: Bacteria > Bacillota > Clostridia > Oscillospirales > Acutalibacteraceae > Ruminococcoides. The sequence goes on along the minus strand of CADAEZ010000069.1, from coordinate 880 downwards.
TTTCAAAATAAACCTGTCCGAACTTTTCCACGGGAATCTCCGTAATCGTTGCGGTGACATCAGCCCTGATCTTGTCATATTTTTCATACGAATTAAAGAATGAGGCGGAAAAGATATTGAAATAAATCACGGATAAAACCGCCGCAACGGCAACACACAGGAATACTGAGCGGTAAATACGCGCGCGCTTTACAAGGAGCGCGAAGGGTACAATAAGAACAGCGGCGCAGAGGATAGCGACCGCGCCGTAAAAACCATAATAATAGACGACCGAAAACGCGGCAAGCATCGTTAAGCCTACATACGCAAACAGTCGTCTGGTCATTTTTCTTCTCCTTTTTTCCGTAGAAACGGCAAAATCAAAATATTATTGCAATTAAAAAACTTCAAACCTCGTAAGATAATACGGAAGCGTTTCTTCCGCTAACGCATATCGTGATTCACAAAAACAAAAGGGCGCTTTCCGCGCCCTTTATTCTGGAGCGGATGACTCAGGTTCATTTTCATAAACCATCTACCCCGCTTGTTGCCGGACGCATAAAGCTTGAAGCCCATCAACGCTCCTCCCTAAAAATGCTCCCCCGGAGCATTTTCTTAACGGTCGGCTTCGAGCCTCGAAAGATATTGCGGAAGCGTTTCTTCCGTTAACTTAAACCCTTATTCAAAAACAAAAGGGCGCTAATCGCGCCCTAAATTCTGGAGCGGATGACGAGGCTCGAACTCGCTACCTCCACCTTGGCAAGGTGGCGCTCTACCAGATGAGCTACATCCGCATATTTGGTTTTAATAATGGTGCCTCCGGGCGGAATCGAACCACCGACACGGGGATTTTCAGTCCCCTGCTCTACCAACTGAGCTACAGAGGCACATTATGGCGACC
>CADAEZ010000068.1 GCA_902787145.1 uncultured Ruminococcus sp. | reverse complement strand
CTCTACTCCGCAGTCATATTTTTTTTGTATGTTTACGAATCTCGCCACAGCGGTAACGGTCATCTCGGGGTCAAGCGACTTTTCGTATCTCATAGAAGCGTCTGTTCTGTGAGCGAGACGCACGGTCGACTTTCTTATGGAAGCCGCGTCGAAGGTTGCGGATTCAAGCGTGAGGGTGGTTGTATCCTCTACAATTTCGCTGTCGAGACCTCCCATAATTCCCGCGATAGCCACGGGAGTATCGCCGTTGCAAATCATAAGTGTGTTTTCGTCTATGTTTCTCTCCACGCCGTCGAGTGTCTCGAAGGTGAACGGTTTGTCGAAGCGCTTAACCCTGATCGCGCCTACCTTGCGTGAGTCGAACGCGTGCATCGGCTGACCCATTTCGAGCATAAGATAGTTTGTCAGGTCGGCCAGGAAGTTAATAGCTCTCATACCGCAGTAGAACAGCCTGATTCTCATATTAACGGGGCTTACTGTGCGCTTGATGTTTTCAAACTGCAAGCAGGAATATCTGTAGCACAGCTTGTCCTCGATTTTAAGGTCAACCTTGCCGAGGTTGTCGTAAGCGCTGAGGTCATCCAGCTCAAGCGGCTTAAGCTCTCTGCCTGCTAACGCGGCGAATTCTCTGGCGATTCCGTAATGACCCCACAGGTCGGGACGGTTGGTGAGGCTCTTGTTGTCTACCTCAAAGATAATGTCCTCAACCTCATAGATGTCCTTGATGTCCGTGCCGTTAGCAACGTCATCGGTGATTTCCATGATACCGGAGTTGTCGTCGCTGATACCGATTTCGGCCTCGCCGCAACACATTCCGTTCGAAAGATAACCCGCAAGCTTCCTAGGTGTAATCTCGATGTCGCCGATGTGCGCGCCGACCTTGGCGAACGCGGTTTTCATACCGACTCTTACGTTAGGAGCGCCGCATACTACGTCTACGAGCTCGTCCTCGCCGATATCAACCTTCAGCAGGTGAAGCTTTTTGCTTTCGGGATGGTCGTTTACCGACTTGATCTCGGCTACAACAATACCCGATAAGTCTTTACCCTTGAAAAATATCTCGTTCTCGACCTCCGCGGTGGAGAGAGAAAACTGATGAATAAGCTCAACCTTGTCAAGACCGCTGAAATCAACAAAATCAGAAATCCAGTTCATTGATAGATACATATGTCATTCCTCCTTATTCATCATCATCCGTAAACTGCGACAATACCTTTAGGCTGCCGCTGTTCAGGTCACGTATATCTTTGACTCCGTACTTCATCATAGCGAGTCTCGTAAGTCCGAGACCGAACGCGAAGCCGGTGTATTCTTCGGGATCAATACCGCCCTCTTTAAGAACTTCGGGATGGATCATACCGCAGGGACACAGCTCAAGCCATCCGCTGTGGCCGCAGCTCTGGCATCCGTCGCCGCCGCAGATAAGGCAGTTGATGTCCAGCTCAAAACCCGGTTCTACGAATGGGAAGAATCCGGGACGAAGGCGTACCTTGATGTCTTTTCTAAACACCTCTGACAGCATAGTCTTCATAAAGTATATGAGGTTCGAGATGTTGATGTCCTTGTCAACCATTACGCCCTCCATCTGGAAAAAGGTGTTCTCGTGGCTGGCGTCGGTCGCCTCATTCCTAAAGCAACGGCCGGGGAATATAGCCTTTATCGGCACATTGTTTTCGATGAGGTTCTTGCTGTATTTTTTCAGGATAGCGTTCTGGGCTGCGGAGGTCTGTGACTTAAGCAGCTGGCCGTTCTCCAGGTAATATGTATCCTGCATATCACGCGCGGGATGATGCTTCGGGATGTTTACGGACTCAAAGCACTCGTAATCGGTAACAACCTCGCTGTAGTCCTCGACAGTAAAGCCCATCGACTTAAACACAGTCTCGCACTGGCGCTGAACAAGCGTAATCGGATGATATGAACCCCGGTCGAGCTGAGGCGGAGTTGTGATGTCGAACTCCGGCATTGAGTCAATCTCAGCCTGAACCTCAAGCTGCTTTAGCTCTTTGGTCTTTTCCTCAATATACTTAGCTGCCTGTGACTTTAGCTCGTTTACGTTTTTGCCGAATTCCTTTCTCTGTTCATTTGTCAGGTCCTTCATACTCTTCATAAGGCCTGTGATGCTGCCTTTTTTGCCGAGATAGGCAACTCTCAGCTTGTCCAGGTCAACAAGATTTCCGACACCCTTTAGCTCGTTTTCGAGCGTGGCTTTAAGGGCTTTGATTTTGTCATCCATAATTTACCTCCATTGTAAGCGGTCAGTGGTTAGTGAGCGGTGTCCGGTGTATGTCTGCCGGACATTCACTGATAACTGACATCTAATCACTTATCACTAAAAATAATAAATCCCTGTGAGAAAACTCACAGGGACGAATAATATCCGCGGTACCACCCTAATTTTTGCAAAAGCAAACACTTTCGTGACCGGTAACGGTGTCTGCCGTCAGAGCCTACTATGGGTTCAGCCCTGCCGCTCGGAAGGGAATTTCACAAGCTTAGCCAAGCCTCCGCTTTCAGCCTATGGCGGAGTTCTCTTTACGTGGCAGCGGCGAGCTACTTGCTTCGTCATCGCGTTATCTTTGACCATTCTACCACCATAATATAAAATTTGCAATACCTTTATTGAAAAATTTTTAACTTTATGCTATCATATAAAAGTATTACGTAAACTGACCCGGAGGTATATATGAACGATATTTTTATAGAACAGCTTGTAAAAAACAAGCGTAGCGCCAAGGACAGAGTTGTCTTTATCCTTGTGATAATAATGGTGCTGGCGGTGCCGACAGCTTTGGTATTGCTCGCCACTCATCATATGGTATACGCCTATTCTATATATATAGCGCTTTTTTTGCTGTTTTTCGGAATCTGGCTTATTTGGTTTGTACGCTCGCACCAGAACACCGAGTTCGAGTACCAGATGGTGCAGGATACCCTTGTTATAAGCAAAATTATTGCTAAACGCAAGCGAAAAGAACTGATGAGAATTGACGTGCGTACCTTTGATGAGTTGGAAAAAGCGTCCGAAATCGACCTTAAAAGCCATCATTTCCAAAAAGTGCTCGTTGCCTGCGGTGACGAAAACGACAAGGAGCATAACTACTATGCCTGCTATCATCACGCCGCCAGAGGCCTTTGCGGAATCCTTTTCTGTCCTAACCAAAAGGTGTTGAATTCGATGAAACCTTATCTAAAAAAAGATATTGTACTAAAATTATTTTATAACCGAGGCAAATGAGATATCCGATAGACAAAAATATCGCTAAATCAGTAATAAAAAAGCGCCCTTCCGATGCTGACAAAACTACAATAGGCACACTTCTGTCCGTGTGCGGAAGCTACGGTATGGCCGGCGCGGCGGTAATGTCCGCGAAATCCGCCCTCAGAAGCGGAATAGGACTCCTGAAGCTGGCTCTGCCCGATTCAATCTATCCGATTTGCGCGCAGTCGGTGCCGGAGGCTGTCTTTATTCCTTTAAAGAATATTGCTGAATTTGATTTTGAAAAATCAGTCCGCTACTGCTCGGCGGTACTCTGCGGATGCGGACTCGGCGTAAGCGATTACGGCCGAAAGGCTGTGCATAACGTATTGTACTACAGCGAGGTTCCGATGATTTTTGACGCCGACGCGCTCAACATTATCGCCGAGGATACCGATATTCTCACCGAGGCAAAGTCCGACGTAATCCTGACCCCTCACAACAGGGAGTTTGCAAGACTACTCGGCTGTCATCCCGAAATGCTAAAGGGCAAAAGAGAGGAACTCGCCTCAAAATTCGCGCAAAGGAACAACGTGATACTTGTGCTAAAGGGCAGCAAAACGATTGTGGCTTCTCCCAAGGGCGACATACTCTATAACGAGGAACTCGGAAATCCCGGTATGGCATGCGGCGGCAGCGGAGATGTGCTCGCCGGAATAATAGCCTCGCTCACGGCTCAGGGCGGCGATCCGTTCAGATGCGCGGCGGCGGGAGTCTATATTCACGCTCTCGCGGGGGATATTGCCGCAAAAAAATTCGGCGAAATCTCGATGCTTCCGACAGATATTATCGACTGTCTGCCTGAGGCGTTTAAAAGCATATGATTCGTTAATAATTCATATAATAAGCAGAGGTGATTTTTTGAAAAAGCCTTTGCTTATTTTTTTGTTTATTATGATTTGCTTTACTTCCTGTGCGGTCAAGCCTGCCGAGCCTGGGTTAAATTTCTCTGAAAGAATTATAGCTAACTATCGGGATATGAGAATATACGCCGATATTGTCAGCAATAAGCACAACATCCTGACACTACGGCTGAAATCTCCCGATTCTATGCGTGGACTTACATATTATTACAAGGATAAGAAGTTCAGGATGTATTACAGGAATATGAAGGTGAAGGCCGAGGACAACTATCTGCCCGACAACGCCTTTGCCCAATGTATTTATAACGCTCTGAAGCACATAAACTGCGGAGAATACGAGATGAAGTCTGCCGATAATTCTTCTGCGGAATATTACGGCTCCTGTGAAAGCGGAAAATTCAGTTTTTCGACCAATGCCTCAACCGGAAAAATAACCGAAATAAAGATAATTTCCCGTAACCTTGACGTAAAATTCAAATAGCTTTCTCACACCGACGCGCTCCGAAAATATTATATTAACAGTATAAAAACCATATCAGGGTCAAAAATACTATTAAGAAATAATTCGGAGGTCATATCCTTGAGTATAAAACGCGGAGATATATATTACGCGGATCTTTCTCCCGTAGTCGGCTCGGAGCAGGGAGGCGTAAGACCCGTACTTATAGTCCAGAACGACGTTGGCAACCGATACAGTCCGACTGTAATCGCCGCCGCGATCACAAGCCGTCAGTCAAAGGCAAATCTGCCGACTCATATTCCGATTTACGCCGACAACTGCGGACTTCAAAAGGACAGTGTGGTTCTGTTGGAGCAGATACGTACAATCGACAAAAGACGACTGCGCGAGCGTATGGGTTCGGTCGACGAGAGCTCTATGAGCAAGGTCGACAACGCGATTTCGATATCTTTCGGCCTTAACTGACTATACCGGCTCTGTTGAGCCGGTATTATCTTTATAAACAAATATTAAGTAAAAGCTTTCACATTTTTGGAGCCTTTAAGAATTGACTTTATATTTGTATAGATATATACTATTATTCGGATAATTTTATGAAAGTAAGGATTTAATAATGAACAGTAACAAATTCGCTCTTAACCTCAACAGGGTTTTCTGCGGTATTTTCGCTTTCAACTTTATATTGCTGTTTATCTGGATAATCTTTTTTGGATACGAAAAGGAAATCAACAGCAATACCTATAATTGTATTCCGGACGAGCACTTCCAGATTGCGCTGACCGCGATTATTATGACGATAGCGTTGTCTCTGATTTATTATTTCTGGAACACCCGGTTCCGTTCCGACAGGGTAAGGGCTCTGCTTGTCGACAACGACCTGAACACCCGCAGGACGCTTATCATCGGCGTACTTGTAATGCTTTTGATTCAGCTTGTAGTAGCGTATTTTTTGCAGTGCAAGCCTGTTACCGACCTCGAAATCATCCGCAAGCACGCTATGAGCTTTGCCGAGACGGGCAGATATGAGCTTATGGAAAAGGAACTCAACGCCGGGTACGCCTATTTCTACCGCTACCCAAACAACTGGGCGATACTTTTCTTCTGGTCATACATCTTCCGCGCGAGCTACCTGCTTACCGGCGGGGTAAATCCATTTATGCCGGTTGTGATTAACACGATCGCCATCAACGTTTCGGTATTGCTTGCGGTTCTGTTGGCTCAGAAGATTTACGGCAACAAAAAGGCGATTTTTACATTCCTGATTTGCTTTTTGTTTATGCCGTACTACACCTACACGCCGTTCTACTACACCGACTCTTTGTCTATGCCGCTTGTAATGGGCGGAATATACATTCTCTACAATGCTGTCAATTCTGACACAAAGTACAAAAAATACGTGCTTATGGCAGTAAGCGGAGTTGTGCTTCTCCTTGGATTCAAGTTTAAGGCGAGCGTTATTTTCATAGTAATCGCCGCTGTAATATATATGTTCCTTTCCTGTTCGTTTAAGCGTTTCGCGGCACTTTCTCTCGCGTTATTAGTGGGCTTCGGCTCGTCCGCCGTTATGTACAAGGGAGTTACGAGCCTGACGGGAGTATACAACGAAGAGTTGTCCGAAAAATACGAATTCCCCTCAATCCATTGGGTTATGATGGGCTTGCAGGGACTGGGCTACTATCATCCATATGACTCTGATTTTACCGCGGGTTTTCCTGATAGGGAATCCAAAAAACAAGGCGATATGATTCGCATGGAAAAGCGTATCAATATGCTTAACAATCCCAACCCCGGCGAGGACAGTATGCTTGACCATATCTTTAAGAAAGCCGTGTGGACCTGGGAGGACGGCAGCTACTACGCTTCTCACCATATTTCGGAGCCGCTCTACGAGCGCAACTGGCTCCACGATCTGGTTATAATCGGGGGTAAAAACTACTACGGCTACTACTGCTTTGTCTGTGGAATCCAGCTGTTCCTGATTTTCTGTATGATACGCTCGGCGATCAAGTCGCTGATAAGACCAAAAATAGATTTTACCATATTGTTCAAGGGAGTAATCTTCGGCGCTTTCATCTTCTTTATTATATGGGAGACGAGAGCGAGGTATCTGTTCAACTTTACTCCGCTGTTTATCCTGCTCGCGTGTGACGGACTTGACCTCACCTTTGAGAGAGATTTTAAGCGACTAGATGAACGCGACTACGGCGAAAAGAAAAAGATTACACATAAAAAACGTAAAAAGAAAAAGCGTGCTTGATTGCACGCTTTTTCTACAGTCAGAGGGACTGCAATTATTTGCAGTCCCACCTGTTCGTCGAAAAAAGTAGATTGGTTTATGTTTCATTTGTAGGGGATGGCCTCCGTGCCATCCCGTTCCTATCCGATATTACTCATTAATGTAGGGGCTCTGCCTACAACGCGAAAGGAGCTATAGCAGAAA
>CADAEZ010000067.1:8284-11383 GCA_902787145.1 uncultured Ruminococcus sp. | reverse complement strand
AAAGTCAACGTTAATACCAATACATTCGTTGTCACGCCTTTGGCGTGAGGTTGTTTCCGTATACGGACGCCTTACGTATCACGATTGTTTCCTTTGTAACCTTGCTCTGTTGGAAGAGTCATCCCCCGAAATCAAAGATTTCATTCCCTAGCGGGAGACGGCAACCCTTTTGTCTGCTTCGCAGACATTTCCCCTGATAGGGGAATCTCCTTTAAAAAGGGGTACTCGATTGTTTCCTTTGTAACCTTGCTCAATCGGTAAGGTTATCCCCAAAAATCGAGCCCTTTGGGCTAACGATTTTTACCCATTTAAAAAGGGGTACGGTTCGGTTAGAGATAAAAAAATAAAAAAATTTTTAAAAAGTTACAGGAAATTGCGTAGTTTTATGCAATTTCCTTCTTTTTTTGCCTATAGGTGAGAGCTGACAGAAAGGAGGTAATATGTCTAAGCTTACTAAGAAGGAACGCGCCTTCTGTATGAACTATCTTGATTCGGGGAGCGTGGAGTACGCCGAGAGTAAATCCGGAGTAAAAGACGGCAGCAGCCTTTTGTGCGACGAGAAGATTTGTGCCGAGATAAAGCGCATCAGCGATTTGCAGCGGAAGAATCTGACCGCCCTGGCGAACGCGGGGCTCAAAAAGCTCGCTATGGGCAATATCGCCGACGCTGTGAGCCTGATTTATATGGACAATCCAAGCGCGGAGGAGCTGAGAAATATGGATTTGTTTATGATTTCAGAAATCCGCCGCAAGGATAACGCTACCGAGATCAAGTTTTTTGACAGATACAAGGCTCTTAACCGTCTTGTGGACGAGGACAGCGCCGCGACTCAATCGGTACCGCTGTTTGAGGCTCTGGAGGCAGGCGCCGAAAAGCTTGGCAGTAATGATGAGGATTAAACCGTTCAGCAAAAAGCAGTACAAAGTGCTCACCTGGTGGTGCGGCAAAAGCCCTTACCGCTCCAAGAACGCGATTATATGCGACGGGGCGGTTAGATCGGGAAAAACGTTTTGTATGTCGCTTTCGTTTGTGTTTTGGAGCTTTTATCGTTTTAACGGACGGAGCTTCGCGATTTGCGGCAAGACTATCCGATCGGCTCGGCGAAATATAATAATTCCGATGATATCCGTGCTGAGACAGCTTGGGTTTGGGGTTAGTGAAAAGCTGAGCGAGAATATGGTGATCTTAACCTACAGGGGCAGGGTCAACAGATTCTACATCTTCGGAGGCAAGGACGAGGGCAGCGCTTCGCTGATTCAGGGAATGACGCTTGCCGGGGTTTTGTTTGACGAGGTGGCGCTTATGCCGAGATCGTTTGTCGAACAGGCGCTGGCGAGGTGCTCGGTCGAGGGCAGTGTGTTTTGGTTCAACTGCAATCCGGAGTACCCGGCGCATTGGTTCTATCGCGAGTGGATCAGAAAGACGGACAGGAAAAACGCTTTGTACATTCACTTTACAATGCGCGACAATCCGTCGCTGAGCGAAGAGACGATAAGCCGCTACGAAAATCTGTACAGCGGAACCTTTTACGAGCGGTTTGTGCTGGGCAAGTGGGTAGCTGTTACGGGAGCGGTGTATCCGTTTATGACTGACAGCTCTTTTGAGAAACCGCCCGATTATCCGTTTGAGAGCTATGCGGTATCAATCGATTACGGTACCGTGAATCCGGCTTCGTTCGGACTTTGGGCGTTAAAGGACGAGGTGTGGTACAGGATTGAGGAGAGTTACTTTGACTCGCGCAGAGAGGGTTATCAGAGGACTGACGAGGAGCATTACAAGGCTCTTCAGAGTCTTATCGGCAACAGACCCGTTGAGAGCGTAGTCGTCGACCCCTCGGCCGCGTCCTTTATCGAGACTATCCGTCGTCACGGCGAGTACAGCGTTACTCCGGCGAAGAACGACGTAATCAACGGAATACGTCAGACTGCCGCGGCGCTTAAACAGAGGAGAATAGTTATCTGTGACACCTGCGCCGACAGTATGAGGGAGTTTTCGCTGTATCGCTGGGACGAAAAGGGGCCGGATGTTCCGATAAAGGAAAATGACCACGCTATGGACGACATAAGGTATTTTGTCGCCACAATTCTTGACGGCGGGACGGAGTTTATTGCCCTTGCCGCCGGAAGATAACAGGAGGAAAGATTTGAATTTCTTTAAAAGAAATAAAAAGGAAAACAAAACAGAAGCTCTGGCCTACAAAACGCCGTCTTCCTCACACGCTCATCCGTTCAGGGCGCTGTGCGACTATACGCCGCTAACGCGAACCGAGATTGAGCTGTACAGCTCGCTTAAGGAGGCTGTGCCGCTTATCGACGCGGCAATCGAAAAGACCGTACGACTTATCGGGGATTTTGAAGTCAGGGCGGAGGACAGTAACGCGACCAAGGCGCTTAACCGGTTCCTGGCGACGGTAAACACCTCCGGCGGAGGATACGGAATCTATCCGTTTATTACCAAGTATCTCAACGAGCTTCTGACCTATGGCGAGGCGGTGGGCGAGATTGTGCTTTCGAGCGATAACAGGACGGTATCGGCGCTATATAACGCCAGCCTCAAGGATGTGACCATTGTCGCCGGCACGAGCCCTCTTGACCTCAGGGTCAGGCTCAACGACGGTAATCTGTCCGAACCGGTGTATCAGAGTCTTATTATGCCGACGCTGCTGAATCCTGAGCCGGGTACGGTCAGGGGCACGTCGGTGTTGAAGGGACTGCCGTATGTGAGCACGATATTGCTTACGATTTTTGACTCGATAAAGACGAACTGGGAGAGAGTGGGAAATGTCCGGTTTGCGGTTACATATAATCCCGACTCGAACTCGCCGTCTGTTACCAAGCGACAGGCTAAGCAGATTGCCGACGAGTGGAGCAAGGCTATGCGAAGCTCCGAGGTATGCGACTTTGTATCGGTAGGAGACGTAAGCGTAAAGGTTATCGGCGCCGAGAACGAGATTCCCGACTGCAATATTCCGGTCAGACATCTTGTTGAGCAGATTATATCCAAGCTGGCAATACCGCCGTTTATGCTCGGAATAAGCTGGTCGACCTCGGAGCGAATGAGCTCCCAGCAGGCCGATATACTGACGAGCGAGCTGGAGAA
>CADAEZ010000067.1:0-8268 GCA_902787145.1 uncultured Ruminococcus sp. | reverse complement strand
TGTCAGTCCTTCCTCAGACTCAACGGTTATGAGGACGGCGTAGCGGTAAGATGGGATCTTATAAACCTACAGGACGAGGTCGAGCTGTCACAGGCAAGACTGAACAACGCTCAGGCGGCTGAGATCGAGAGGAGAGGACATACCGAATGAAAACAGGAAAGGTTATAAAAAGCGGCACAGTGTCGCCGGACGACTTGAAGCTTATAAACAGCTACACAAGGCGCGAGCTTGGCGAGGACGAGGTGTATGTGTTCTCGGTAGTGCTGTGCGATAACGATATAGACAGGGACTGCGAGAGGTTCACTGTAGAATCGCTGGAAAAGCTGTCGAAGCTTTTCGTAGGCAAAACCGGGATTTTCGACCATAATCCAACCGCTAAGAATCAGAGCGCCAGAATAATAAGCTGTGAGGTGGAGTGTGTTCCCGGCAGGAAGAACTCGGTCGGTGACGATTACTTCTGCCTTAAGGCAAAGGCGTATATGCCCGTGACCGGGAGCAACAGAGAGCTAAGAGAGCTTATCGACAGCGGAATCATAAGAGAAGTCAGCGTCGGATGCGCTGTCGGCAGGACGGTGTGCAGTATATGCTCGCGCAATCTGGAAGAATGTTCTCATACCAAGGGCAGGGAATACGACGGAAGGCTGTGCTACGGCGAGCTTACGGATCCGTATGACGCGTACGAGTTCAGCTTTGTCGCGATACCGGCGCAAAAGGAAGCCGGAGTTATAAAGTCATTTACAGGAAAGGAACGACAGATGACAGATATTCTAAAGTCTATCGACGGGCTGAAAAAGCAGGCGGCTGACGGCGCTGTGTACAGGAACACACTCGAATCAGAGGTGCTCAGACTAAGCACGATAGTTCAGCCGGAGATTTCGAGGAAAACCATGGAGGCTGTTACAAAATGCCTCAGCCTTGAGGAACTAAAGGAATTCAGGGATGTGTACAGCCAAAAGGCCGACGGTGTTCTGCCGCCGAGACCGCAGCTTTTTCTTGAAAAACAGAATAAAAAATCAGACAAAAATACAGAGTTCAGGATTTAACGGAGGTAAAAATGAAAGTAGATTTTAAGGGCTACGGCGAGAACGTGGCAACATTCATCGCGGACAGCGCGGTTACCGCGGGAAACATCGTGAAGGTAACTGATAATTTTAAGGTGGAAAAGGCCGCTTCCGGCGACAAGTTTATCGGAGTGTGTATCGGAGTACGAGGCGGCTACGCCGCGGTGCAGACATCGGGCTATGTCGAGGTACCCGCGTCGGGTACTGTAACGGTCGGCAAGACAGCTTTGGCGGCTGCGTCCGCTACAGCGGTGACGGCGTCACAGTCGGGCGTTGTGTATGACGTTATCTACACCGACGAAAACAAAGTCGGATTTATTCTTTAATATCGGAGGTAAAAAATGAAAAATTACGATAATATAACAATCGAAAAAGGTATGTATCAGTCAGGCAAGAGCCTTACCGAGGTACTCGAAAAGCTTGACCCGTCGGAAAACTATGAGGGAACATCACTCGAAGGTCTCGACGCCTTTGGCAGACAGCTTAAGCGTTTTGACATCAGAGTTTCGGGCGCGGGCAGCGACTGTGTTGAGAAGTTCTTTCAGACCGGCAACTCGGCGGCGCTGTTCCCGGAATACGTGAGCAGAGCGGTTAAGCAGGGTATGGAGCAGAACGACATCATCCCCGACATCGTGTCTACCGTTACAAATATCGAGGGTATGGACTACCGCACGGTAGCCTCTGTGCCGTCGGAGGAGGACAAGAGCCTCAAGATAGTAGGCGAGGGCGCGGCTATCCCTCAGACAGTTGTAAAAACTCAGGAGAACCTCGTCAAGCTCGTAAAGAGAGGCAGAATGCTTGTGTCATCATATGAGGCGCTGAGGTTCCAGCGACTCGACCTCTTTACGGTTACGCTCAACCAGATCGGCGCATATATCCGCAGAGCTCAGCTCAACGACGCGGTTGATGTGCTTATCAACGGCGACGGCAACTCCAACGCCTGTCAGCCTGTTCCTACAGCGTCGCAGGGCGTGGTGGCGTATGACGATATCGTCAATATCTGGAGCGTGCTGTCTCCTTATGAGCTGAACACGATCCTCGCTCCCACAAACGCGATGAAGATGATTCTTAAGCTTTCCGAGATGAAGGACGCAGTGGCGGGACTTAACTTTCACGGAACGGGCAAGATGATAACTCCGCTCGGAGCGACGCTGCATCACGTGCCTTCGCTTAACGCCAACAAGGTGCTCGCGCTGGACAAAAACTGCGCGCTTGAGATGGTTCAGGCCGGCGATGTGGTAACGGATTACGACAAGCTTATCGACCGTCAGCTTGAGCGCGCGGCCATCACCTGTACCGCGGGCTTTGCCAAGATTTTCGCATCAGCTTGTAAGGCGCTTACATACTAAGGAGGTACGGATATGAGCCTTGATTACGCGCTTAACCGCTTTAAGCTTTTATCGGGACTCGACGACTGTGAATGCGAAAGCTGGCTGTCGGTGATAAGAGAAGCGGTTGTATATGTAAGAAAGCTGGTCGACTATGACAATCTCTCCGCGGAGGAGCAAAGCTGCGTGGAGAACGCTGCGGGCGTGTACGCGTTTTATCAGTTCGCCTGCGCCAGCTATAACAGGGAATCGTCTTTTTCGGCAGGAGACCTCAGCGTAAAATACAGCAGTGATGTGCTGCAACACGCAAAGGCTATGTGGGAAGAGGAGCAGAAAAGCCTGTCGGTGCTCTCGAAGCAGATCGACTCGTCGTTTGTATTCGAGAGGATGTGAGAGTGTGAGATTTCCTCCTGATTTATATAAAAAATACGGCGACAGCGTGACCGTTATTTCGGATGGCCGCGCAAAGGAGACTAAGGCGTTTTTTCAGTCTTTGAGGAGAAAGTATCAGAATTATTCTGTTTTGAAACGTCATCTCGCCGGATTGTTTTCAAAGGACAATTACCTGCTGATTACACCTGCGGATGTACAGATAAAAACCGGAGATACAGTGACGCGTTGCGGCAAGGCTTATGTTGTATTGGCAGCGGATTATTACAGCGTAAAGGACAAGGCGCTGTACGCGTGGGCGGTTGTGACCGCCCGCGCGGAGTTTGCGGAGGATGATTATTTTGATTAACGAAATTGTATATAACCTGATTCGCGCGGTAAAGAATCTTGAACAGTTCAGCACAGTTAAGTTTTTGCGCTCGTATCCGAAATACAACAGGGAGAATCCGCTAACTGGTTATACCGCGGTTGTAGGAGTGAGCGATATCAAGCCGGAGCGCAGCTTTGTGGGCGGAATGATTAAGAATAATACTCCGGGAGAGGTAGCGTCGTTCAGGATGAAAATCCGGCTGTTCGGCGGAGCGGAGATATCCGGAAGCGAGCTGCGCGATACCGCCGCAAAGTTGGCGGAGAAGCTGAGAAGTGTAGATAATGACGGCTTTATCGACAAGGTATCTGTTCTGAGCATAAAGCCGGAGGGCGATAACGATAATCTTTACGAGGATATCGAGGCGTATATAAGTTATAACGATTGCGGGGCGGCACAATGAGCGCTGAATCGGGTAAAAGTATAACGAGGCTCTTCGTCGGCAACATAGCTCTCGGCGGAATAACAGACGTCAGAATATACGAAAAAACCGATAGCGAGCATATCTATGAAATACTGAATCCTCAGCCCTGGGGCGTAAAGAGCAGGAATAAGTATTATGAGATAGTCATAAAGCACCTGACTGATGTGTTCGTGGAATTCGGCACGGAGTTTACGCTCAGGGTCGAGTATGACAACGCGGCTTTTGTATACATAGAATGTGTAGTGTGCTCGTCCGAGAATATAATCGACGGCAGCGGAAGAATCGTCACCGTTACTAAACTGTCGGCGGCACGTAAGGAGAGAGTTCAATGATAAATACGGATAAGGAAAACAAAACAGATAATCTACAGTGGCAAAACGCGTACGAGCTCAGCGAGATTTTTGAGCTGGACAGCAGAAGGTATAACCGCGCGCTTACCGAGGAAGAGGAGGCGGTCGCGGGATGAGTCCGGCTAAAATAAGATATAAAGGAATCAGCTTTGAGCACAATCCCAAATCGCTCAGCGTGTCGGGAGATTGTTCGGTCAGGGTGGACAATACGCTCTTTGGCACCCAGGTTAGCGCTAACCGAGGAAGGAAAAACAGGGTGATAAGAGGTAAAGGAGTTTTTCTCGGCGAAGGCTGTCTGGACAAATACACGGAGCTATCGCGGATTCAAAAGAAAAAAGACAGCGGAATACTGTCTTTGCCGGATATTGAGCCGTTTTACGCGTATTTTACATCGCTGGAGCTTGTGTGCGACAAGACTCCCGATTATGTCGAGTATGTTTTTGAGTTTACCGAGGATATGTCGAAGTCCGGGAACGCCCATACATCCTACAGTTATGTTTGCGCGGACGGCGAGAGCCTGTGGGACGCGGCTTATAAGCACGGCGTAGATATAGACGAGCTGGTGAGGATTAATCCTCAAATCAGATTTATTAACGACAACCTCGTTGGGAAAAAGGTGAGAATATGCTGAGATTCTTATTCAGCGACCACGGCGGCGAAGCATTGGAGCTAAAAAATCCGCTGAGTATGACGCTGAGTATGGATGAGGATATTCCGGCGGACAGCGTTTCGGTATGCTTTTGCGGAGGTATGAATATTGACGGATACGGCTTTTTGGAGATAAGCGACGGCGAAGAGATAATATTCAGCGGAATTGTTGACGAGGTGTCGAGGGTTATAAGCTATGACAAGGATTATACAAGGGTGAACGCCAGGAGTATGGCGGCTGTGCTGCTTGATAACGAGAGCAAGCCGGTTTTTTACAACAATCTTTCGACCGACGTTGTGTTTCTCAATCACCTTAAACCCTACGGAATCAAGGAGTATAAGGGCAGAAACGAGTATCTCCCCGGCAGCTTCAATGTGTCGAAGGGGTCTACGAACTGGCAGGTGTTGCAGAGCTTTTGTGTGAACAGGTTCGGATGCAGACCCAGGATCCGGCCCGACGGTACGGCTGATTTTGAAGGACTGAAAAATGACAGGGATGTAGTGTTTTCGAACAAAAACGGAATCAAGTATATTTCTGTAAAAGAAAATAAAAGACTCTACAAGAGATTGTCCTCGGTGTTTGTAAAATGCGATGACGGCGAATACTCCTCGTGTATCGCAAATCCTGAAGCCGGGGATTCCGAAACAAAAAGAGAGAGGTATCTTGACGCTACGAATCCTTTTGTTACAACCGAGCAGGCGGAGAAAATGATCCGCAACTCCAACCGCGACTGCTATGTTGTGACAATCACCTGTCCTGTTAGACTGACGGGAATACTGGGAGCGAAAGCCTCGGCGGACGACTTGGATTTCTCCTTTGATAATATGTACGTAAGCTCGCTCAGGTACAGCCTGTCGTATTCGGGCGAGAGCACGGTCGTAACGCTGAGGCGAAAGATTTAGAGAAAGGAAAAGATATGTGGATACTAAACTATGTTACAAAAAATTCTATCGCGCAGTCAGCCCCCGATAAGGGTAGCGTAAAGGCTTCGTCAAACGGAAAGATTCACGTAGACGCGTCCAGCAGTTATTCCGCGATACCGATTGTGGCGCCGTACGGAATCACATACGCATCGCCCGGCGGCGAGGATTCGGTAGTGATCAAGGCCAACGGGTGTGATGTATGCCTCGGCACAATCTCAGCGAAGAATAACCTGCAGCCCGGCGAGCTGATGCTAAGCTCAAAGGGCGGAGCAAGTATTGTGCTTAAAAACGACGGCGGAGTATACATCAACGGGGTGAGATACTGATGGATGTTTTGATTATTGACGGCGATATCAGCCTTAAAAGCGGCGGTGTGCCGGAAATGACAGAGGGATTTACGGAAATTGTACAGAAGATAAAGCTCGCCTGCGCTATACCAAAAGCGAGCTTTATATATGACAGGAATATGGGAGCCTTTGACGCGGATATAAACACTCTGTCAGACGAAACTGTCGAAATGCTGATAAACGAGAATCTTATCGGTACGGGATGTACGATAAAGCTGAACAGCCGCGGAAGGGTCAGCGGATTGCTGAGGCTGCACGTGACGATTTTTAACGGATACAGGAATTATACTACAGAGGTGATTATTAATGGATAGCTACGAAACAATACTCGGACGTATGAAAGGAAAATACAGGGAGCTGTCGGGTTATGAGGTGCCCGAAATGTCCGATATAGATATACGTATGAAGGTGCTTGCGGGGGAGATATATTCGGGCGAGATCAATCTTGACTTTGTAAAACGGCAGTTGTTGCCGACCACCGCGACAGGGGAGTTCCTGGACAATCACGCGTCCGACAGGGGACTGACAAGACTGCCGGCGGTAAAGGCTTCGGGTACGGTTCAGTTCTATGTAAACGCTCCGAACCCAAACGATATTTTTATACCGCAGGGCACTATAGTGTCATCCGGCGGACGGTATCCTGTACGCTACTCGACCGACGAGGGCGTTACCCTCGCTCACGGGACAGACGTGGTGTCGGCTCCTTGTTCGGCGATATCGGGCGGAGTAAACGGCAATGCGGCCGCCGGTACGGTGAACAACCTTATTACCGGTGTTGCCGGTATCGACAGGGTTACAAATCTATATCCGATACAGGGAGGCTGCGACGCTGAGAGTGATGAGGAGCTAAGGGCGAGAATACTGCGCTCGTATAAGACAATCTCCAACGGTGTTAACGAGGCGTACTACGAAAGTCTCGCGCTATCGGTTGAGGGAGTTACCTCGGCAAGTGTTGTTGCCGGAGAAAGGGGAGAGGGCACCGTGAATATTTATATCCGTTCACAAAGACTCCCCTCAACTCCGGAGCTGGTCAACCGCGTGAGGATCCTTGTATCGCAGAAGCGCGGGCTGAATACTGATATTATGGTGTTCCCTGCGGAGGACGTTGAGTTTGACGTCGGAGTAGAGGTAAAGCTAAAGCCGGGCTACAGCATAGACGTTGTGACGCAGAATATCAGAAACAGCATCAACACTATGCTAGATTGTACGCCCACGGGCGAATCGGTGTATGAAAACCACATCGGTCAGGCGATTATGAACTCCGAGGGTGTATCGGACTATAACTGGCTCGGAAACTACCGCAATATGTGCGCGGTCGAGCCCGGTGAATTTGCCGTGCTGGGAGACCTCGAAGTTGTCGAAGCGGAGGTATGATTATGGGCGCGTATAACTCCATTACAAAAGCGCTGAATCCGCTTGGGGTATACAACATAACCCCCGGCGCCAATATATACAACGAGCTTATGGCTTATTCGTACGCGCTGGACATATACAGCGGTCATATTGACTCGGTTTTTGCCGACAGGTTTATTACGACCTCGTCCCTGAGTAATATCGAAAAGCTGGAGAAGCTTTTCGGTTATAAAAGATCGGAGCGTACTCTTGCCGACAGAAGGAATATGCTGATAAACAGGCTTTCGATTACAAACGGCGACTTTACAAAGGCCGGTCTCGACAAGTTTATCCAAAGCCTCGGTATCGGCAGCTACGACCTCAGCGAGAGCCCGTCGATCGGATATATCGCCGTGCAGATTTACACGCGGTTTTCTGACACGCTTGAGAGGTGGATGTCAAATCAGATAAAGAGCTTCTTGCCGGCGGGAACGGCGGTCGACGTGTTCTTTGGCGGAAGATTCTGGGACACAATAGACGACTACAGCTATGACTTCGCGTATATGGATAGCCTGAACATAACGTGGAAGCAACTGGACGAATTAGAGTAAAGGAAGGATAACAATGCCATCAACAAACAAAACAACACATCTTAATCTTAACAAATGGGTTGCGAGCGATATCCCGAAGCGCGCGGATTTTGTCTCGGATAATCAGATTATTGACAACGCTTTTTATGAGCATATCTCAGATTCGACGGCGCACCTGACTGCCGCCGAAAAGGCTAAGGTTGACCAGCCGTTCTATATAAGCCAAATCCTCGGCTCAGGCGTGAACAACGCTACAATAAACCTTGAGTTTGAACCGAGAATGGTGTTTATGTACAAGACTAACTCACCGTTTGCGAAGTATAACGGAACGTCAACCGACGTGTATTCCGCATCGGCTACTGCCACCGCGACGAGCGGCGGAGTATCGATCTCCGGCAGAACAATAATTCTGCGACAGGACAGCAGCGCTGCGGACGGTGTGAAATACTGCCTCAACGAGAATAACGCGAGGTATGTGCTGATAGCGTTCAGATAGGAAGATAGGAA
>CADAEZ010000066.1 GCA_902787145.1 uncultured Ruminococcus sp. | reverse complement strand
ACAAATCTATCTTAGAGCTTGTCAAGCCTCGTTACTCTTCGCTTTTCCTCGTATAACTTCCACTCGCGAAATCAATTTCTGAATTCTTCAAATTCACAACTCGCTTTGCGCTCGCCGGTCGTTATCCGAGGGCTCCGAGCCTCGGCTCTTCGTTTAATCGCTCTGAACACTAACGTGTTCGTTATCCTTATTTTTTAGTGTTTGGTTCACTTTGTAATGTTTTGAGCACTTACTACTCAAAAGAACATCACGGGTTTCTGTACTTTCGTTGTTTAATTTTCAAGGTTCTTTTTGCCGCGTTTGAGCACCGCTTTTTGGAAGCGCTGTTTCTCACACAGCTTTTTAATTATACCACAACAAATAAAAATGTCAATACTAATTTTGAAAAAAATTAAATTATTTTTTATGTGGTTTTTGCTTGACAAATTTCATATTTATATATATAATGTATGCAATGTTAAAACAATCGAATCCCCTAAAAACTATGAAGGGAACAAGATATGATTTTGAGCGCTCAGAGAGCCGGTGGATGGTGCGAACCGGCGGCGATTGTCATATGTATAGCTCATCCCGGAGTTTCCCGGCTGATACTTAGGCCGGGACGTAAGACTACGTTATCGGTCAGGACTTTGTTGGAAGTCTGTGAGGAGCGCGCTGTGAGGCACGCTTGAATTTGGGTGGTACCGCGAGTTTGCTCGTCCCTAGTTTTAGGGGCGATTTCTTTGCGTTATGGAGGTAATACAAAATGAACGAAGGATTTAAGAAATACATACCGTTTAAGCAGATTAATCTGCCGGACAGGGAATGGCCGAACAAGACCATTACCAAAGCGCCCATATGGTGCAGTGTTGACCTCAGAGACGGCAACCAGGCGCTTATTGACCCGATGAATCTCGAGGAAAAGCTCGAATTCTTCCACGCTCTTGTGGATATGGGCATCAAGGAAATCGAAATCGGATTTCCCTCGGCGTCTGAGACTGAGTACGAAATCTGCCGCGAGCTTATAGAGGGCGGACATATCCCCGATGACGTTACAATCCAGGTACTTGTACAGGCCAGAGAGCATCTTATCAAAAAGACTTTTGAAGCAATCAAGGGCGCCAAGAACGTAATTGTTCACTTCTACAACTCGACCTCGACCTTACAGAGAAAGGTCGTTTTTAAGACCGATATGCAGGGCGTTATTGACATAGCCGTTAACGGCGCCAATCTTATAAAGAAGCTCACCGACGAATTTGAGGGCGACACAAACATTCGCTTTGAGTATTCTCCCGAAAGCTTCAGCGGTACCGAAATGGACAACGCGGTAAAAATCTGCGAGGAAGTTATGGACGCGCTCGGAAGCACGAAGGAAAATCCGGTCATCCTCAACCTGCCGAATACAGTCGAGATGTGCACTCCAAACACATACGCCGACCAAATCGAATACTTTATCAAGCACCTCAAGAACAGAGAGGCAGCTATCATCAGTATTCATCCTCACAACGACAGAGGCTGCGGCGTAGCGGCGGCTGAGCTCGCGCTGATGGCAGGCGCTGAGAGAGTCGAGGGCACGCTCTTCGGCAACGGAGAGAGAACAGGTAACCTCGATATGGTGACTGTCGGACTTAATATGTACACTCAGGGCGTAGACCCGAAGCTCGACTTTTCGAATCTTCCAAAGCTCAAGGAGATATACGAGCGTTGCACAAATATGAAAATAGACCCACGTCAGCCGTATATCGGCGAGCTGGTATTTACGGCATTCTCGGGCTCACATCAGGACGCTATCAACAAGGGACAGAAATATATGACCGAGAGCGGCACTCCCTACTGGGAGATTCCGTATCTTCCGATTGACCCTGCCGACGTAGGCAGAGAGTACGAGCCGATTGTCCGCATCAACTCTCAGAGCGGCAAGGGCGGCGCCGCGTTCGTGATGAACAACAACTTCGGCTATGATTTGCCCAAGCGTATGCACAGGGAATTTTACAACCTTGTTCAAGCAGAATGTGAGAAACTCGGACGTGAGCTTGTTCCCAAAGAGGTTCTCAAGGTGTTTGAGGACAACTATCTCAACATCAAACAGAAGTATGAACTTGTCAGTCACAAGGTTTATGAAGAAAGCGAAGGCGGCAGACAATACGTTCACTTCAAGGGCAGAATGCTCATTGACGGCAACACCGAAGTCAAGCTCAAGGGCGTAGGAAACGGCCCGATTGACGCTTTCTTTAAGGCGCTCAGGCCGATTAATATGGAGAAATACAGATTTGTCAACTACTCTCAGCATGCTATATCCGAGGGCAGCGACAGTAAGGCAGTGTCCTACATCGAGCTTAAAAAACCGAACGGACAGAATATCTTCGGCGTTGGTATCGACTCCAACGTAAACTTCGCGTCTATCCTCGGCGTACTCAACGCTATCAACAGAGCGGAGCTGGAGAGCGAGGATTAATAGAATATGTTAAAAACGGACAGATTCATTCTGTCCGTTTTTTTAATGTAATTAGTGACAAACTTTGCAAGCCTCATACCCATGGCTTTTAGCCCAAGATAGCTTTACAGCATGTTTACTGGCTCTCAAAGTTCTGCAATTCTTATAATGATACTTTGTGCCGGTATCAGCTATATAAACAGTTTCTCCACTTCCACCACTTGTATTTGCTTTTACTGTAATTTTACACTTAATCTTCTTTTTCCCGATTTTTGCAGTAATTGTTGCATTTCCTTTTTTCAGAGCTTTAATTACCGCTTTACATTTGTTTTTATTACTCGTAGTTGTCACTTTAGCAACTTTACTGTTGCTTGTACTCCACTTGACTGTTTTCTTAGCATTCGATACCTTTAGTGTGAAAGTTTTGCCGGCAGTCAATGATTTACTGCTTTTGTTAAGTTTCGGTGTTTCTGCTGCACTAAAACCAGCAGAAGCAAATGCAATACAGCTTGTTATAGTAACACAAAATAATCGTTTTATAATACTGATGTTATTCATTCTTTTCTCCTTTTATACATTCCATGTATATCCACAAGATTGACACACAGCTTTGCTATGCGTTATATTTTTTATTTTTTTCTTTTTGTGTCCGAATAGTTTAACTATGAAAGCCGGAAGCGTTAAAAAAATCCATTTTATTGGAACCCACCAACACCCTATAAACAGCCACCAAATAATACTGTGATGCTGATTTTTAAGTTGTATTTCATTCACCACTTGAACATTCACATTTTCACTACCACATTTTGGACATTTCATTTTTTAACCTCCTCTCAATTATAATAAAAAAGACGCACAACCGAAGTCGTACGTCCAAAAAACACACGCTCCGATTGTCGCCAAACAAATTTACAATATCTGCTTATGACTAACTAGTCCACGCAAGCAGTATTAGAAGCAAGTGTTTTTATGTAAAATAAAAAACACTGCCAAGCGTAGATACAGTTAGTCTATGTCATAAGCAATATAAAATTGTAAATTTGTTGGCACTTATATTTTACCACAAAAGAGAAAAAATTACTCACCAAATTTTTAGTAAAATATTTATTCATATTGCACAAAGAAAACAGCCCCGCTAAAAGCGGGGCAATTTTTTAATGGAACATAAACATATATACAAGATAGCCGATGTATGAGACGAGGAGCAGGCCACCCTGCCACCTTGAGAATTTCTTTGTAAAGAAGGTTGGCACAAAGGCTACAAGTGTCAGACCGAAGAGCACGGGTAAGTCGATCCAAAGGGTTCCGAATGAAACAGGCAGGCTCTTTCCGTACGCCAGCATACACGGCGGCAGGATGAAGGTTATGTCGATAATATTTGAGCCGATTATGTTGCCGACCGAGAGTGAGGACTGCTTCTTGGAAATTGCCGATATTGTTGTAACCATCTCCGGCAGCGAGGTACCGATTGCCACAGCCGAGAGGCTGATGATACGCGTCGGAACTCCGAGGGATGAGGCGATTGCCGTACCGTTGTTAACGAGCAGCTCGGAGCCTATTATAATTCCGGCGCAACCGATTACAAACAGGAAGATTTTCTTTCCGACCACCTGCTTTGTTACCGGCTCGGCAGATTTGCTGTCCGATTCACCGGCGGCAAGCTGTCTTTTAGCGGAGGTGATGTTTTCGTATACAAATACAGCGAATAACGCTATCAGCGCGACCGAGGCTATTATAGAAATCTCGCCGGATATACCAAACGCCCACACAGCTATGATTGAGGCCATCAAAATCAGAATCTTGGGCAAATACTCTCTTAGCTTGACTGCAAGCGGCATAAACAGCAGGCTGATACCCATTATCAGTCCGGTGTTGGCCGTAACCGAGCCTATTGCGTTACCGGTAGCCATATCGACGTCACCCTGTGCCGCCGCTATAACAGATACCAGTACTTCCGGCAAAGATGTGGCAAAACCCACTACCGTAGCGCCGACGATAAAATGCGGAATTCCCGACACCTCGGCAAACCACGCCGCCGCGTCTACAAACCAGTCGCCGCCCTTGATAATGAGCACAAGTCCGACGACAAATAAAAAGTACATCAAAAATATCTCCATAAACGTCCTCCGAATACATTAAAGACTTTCAGCACACCTTTCGTGTACTAAAAGTCTTGATTCCTTTTATCAGGTGTATGTTATCATATTTAATCTGTGTTGTCAATGTTGGATTTAGAGAATACACACCCGCAGTAGTTCTGTCTATATAAATTATATTCACGCGAAAGTTCTATAGAACGTTTGTAACCGTTTTTCTTTTTAAAATCCGACGGCAGGTAATTTACCCCGTATTCCGCGGCAACGCGCTCGCCGATTTCATTAATCTTTTGAGCATTCTTCAGCGGAGAAATCGTAAGCGTAGTCAAAAAGAAATCCGCGCCGAGCTTTTTGCAGTAAACCGCGGCTTCGCGAAGTCTCAGCTCAAAGCAAACCTCGCACCTTCTGCCGCCCTCAGGCTCATTTTCGAGTCCTTTGACCGACTCAAGAAATAAACCGGGGTTATAATCTCCCTCAACCAAGCTTATCTCGTGCTTGTGCGGTAACTCGCTAATAAGCCGGGCTTCTTCGCTGAGCCGATACCTGTACTCGTCACGGTTAGTTATATTCGGGTTATAGTACAGTACAATAATATTAAAAAACTCGGACAAATACTCCAGCACATAGCTCGAACACGGCGCGCAGCAAGCGTGAATCAAAAGCGTGGGAAGCTTCCCCTCAAAGGTGATACTCTCGATTAGTTTATCCATATCTTTTTGAGCGTTATTGTTCATTTATATACTCCATAATCTCCGAGGCGTTGCTTACAACTACTCCCGCGCCGGCGGCAACAAGCTCCTCTCGTCCGCGAAAACCCCAATCGACGCCCAGCACATCGACCGAAGCGTTTCGCGCTGTGTAGACATCCACGTTGCTGTCGCCGATATACAGACATTCATGATTTTGCACGCCGAGCTCGCGGATAATCGCGTTAAGGCTGGCGGGATTAGGCTTTTCGGGGAATTGGGGCTTACGTCCCCAAGCAAGGGTGAAGTGATGATCGGGATAAATCTTCCTGAGAATCGCGTCGACAAACTCGTCGGGTTTGTTCGAAAGAACTGCTGTCATAATCCTGTTTTTGTCAAGATTCATAAGCAATTCGACGCATCCGTCATAGGCCGTAGTATTATCGTTGCAATGTTCTGTATAATATTTGTCAAAATAAGACTTTACAGTGTTTTTAAGAGCAACATCCGCGCCTTTGTCGCCCATAGCTCTCTCTATCAGTTTATCCCTGCCGTTGCCTACGAAGTCCTTGTACTCGTCAACATTGTGAGTCGGCAGTGAGACTTTCTCAAGGCCAAAATTTACTGCATTGGCCAGATCGGTAAGAGAGTTGACAAGAGTGCCGTCCAGGTCAAAAACTACAAGCTTATACCGCATCAAAATCCCTTTTCCTGTTCAAATAGAATCGCTCTGCACGGCGCGGCCTCGAATCCGTCAAGTCTTATCGGAAAGGCGCAGAGCGTATAGTCGTTACCGTCCTTGATATTTTCCAAATCGAGGTTTTCGAGCACGGTAATATTGCTCGACGCGAGGATCCTGTGCACGCGCATAGTGTCGAATGACGCGGCGATAGAGCTGCGGTCGATACCGATAAGCACAAGGTCGCTGTCGGCGATTACCTGAGCCGCGGAGTTTTCGATTCCTCCGTCCTCGCCTGTGGTATGAATAATAAGCCTTTTGCGGCATTTAGGGAGCAGTTGCTCCATATCGCCTCCGGTGAGAATTCTGTCAGTAGAGATAACACTGCATTTGCCGTAAAAGGTCGAAAGCCTGAGCTCATCAATTTTCTTACCTTCATTATCAAAATGAAAAGGCGAGTCGATATGCGTGCCTGTATGGCTGCTGATTGAGAACATGCTGAGGTTATACTCGTCGCCCTCGTCAATTGATTTAATCATCTCACATACAGTCTCCGGATCACCCTCGTATGGAGGAGTGTCGGGAATACTCTTGCTTATATCATAAATAATCATACTATCGCCCCCTTACATCGTATTATAACATTTATTTGAAAGTTTAACAAGTATCAGAAAAGCGAAAAGCGTGCCAAAAGGCACGCTTTTCTTATATTTTACTCAGTAATCTTAATTTAAGATTCAAAGTATATTATTTCCAGTTACCACCGAGGTGACCGTTGTTTCCGCCTGACCAGCTTGTAACCACAAATGTACCGCCGTCCTTTGTAACTTGGTCGTCAGTCTGGTTCCAAACATTACTCCAGCTGGAATCAGGTGTCTGTCCCTTTGGTACACGGGCAAAGATTACATTGCTGTCGAGGCCTGTTGCTACGTTGTTAGCAAGCTTAACCCACTTTGCTTCGCCTGTGCCCCATGTGTAAGCGTACCAATCCTCGTCGCCTGTTGTGAAGTTTGCGGCTGAGAGTGTTGCTGTCTTTCCGCTTACGGGAGCAGCTGTTGTTGTCTCAGGAGCGACTGTTGTCTCAGGAGCAGCTGTTGTTGTCTCAGGAGCTACAGTTGTTTCAGGAGCTGCGGGAGCAGTTGTAGAAACCTTGAGCTTACCATTATCCTTCTCGTTGAGGACATAGTAAGTTGTGTTGTTTACAGACTGTACGTCAACTGTCTGAACATCAACACTGTCCCAACCGAACGCAGCACTGTGATCCTGAACATGAGCTAAGAGGAAGTAATCGCCTACTGTAGCACTGCTATTGTAGATGTAAGACCATCTTCCGTCCTCGCCGGCATTCCAAGTATATACACGCCACTGGCCTGACATACCGGATACTGCGCTGAAATCAAACTTAACTGATTTGTCGGTATTCTGAGCTTCTGTTGTTGTTTCGGGAGCTGCTGTTGTAGTCTCAGGAGCTGCTGTAGTAGCAGGTGTAGCAGATGACCACTTACCGGTCATCTTGCCTTCCTTGCCGTCTGACCAGCTTGTGATTGTGAAGATGCCGCCGTCAACTGTTGTCTGATCCTCTGTCTGGTTCCATACATTGTTCCAGTCAGATGCAGGTGTCTGTCCCTTTGGTACACGGGCAAAGATTACAT
>CADAEZ010000065.1 GCA_902787145.1 uncultured Ruminococcus sp. | reverse complement strand
CGAAGCAAATACAGGACTTGAACAGCCCGTAAAGAAAACGCTCCGGGGGAGCGTTTTTAGGGCGCCGCGCAGATGAACGTTTAGCTATGCGCACGCCGAAACAGGCGAAATGTAACGTAATGACAAGATATAACGTGTGTTATCTTGTCATGTATGAGTGTCCATAACACATTTAAGTTATGGACACTTTTTTGCAATACTATTTAAAAAATATTTTAAATAACTATTGACAACAGCTTCGTTGAATGATACAATCTATTTAAGAAAGATTTTAAATAGATTGGAGCGATTCCCATGTCTATAAACAAAATTCTTTCCGCTTTAGCTGACGACACGCGCAGAGCTATTATTATAAAACTGCGAGAGGGCAAAATCAGCACAGGAGATTTGGCTGATCACTTGGGCATTACTCCACAGGCATTATCCTATCATCTGTCAAAGCTGAAAAAAGCGGATATTATTTATGAAACAAAATTCAAAAACTATATTTACTATGAGCTTAATCTTTCCGTTCTCGGCGAACTCATTGTTTGGTTAGACACTTTGAAAGGAGATAATGGTAATGAAGATTAAAAAAGTAATGCTTATAACTTTTGCGGTTTTACCGCTGATAGTCAGTTTGGTTACGCTAATTTTTCTTCCGGAAGAAATCCCTGCGCATTACGGAGCAAATTTCACGGTTGATCGTTACGGAAGCAAATTTGAAATATTGATTTTCCCGATTGAGATACTTATTATGAGTTTAATCTTTTTACTGCCGGGTATATTTATGGAAAATGAATCAAATAAAAGATTAATGTTAAATATCGGATTAGCATTAATTCTTGTTTTTAACGCATTGGACTACTATATCCTTTTTATTCAGTTTAATAATATAAAGAATATCAATTCAGGAGTTTTCAGTATCGAAAGGATATTGATATTGATTTTCGGTGTACTCTTTGTTTTTATCGGAAATCTGATGCCATTATCAAGAAGGAACTCTTTTGTAGGGCTGAGAACAAAGTGGAGTATGAGCAGTGATACCGTATGGAAAAAATGCCAGATTTTCGGCGGTGTTTCTATGATTATACTTGGAGTAGTATTATTAATTATTGCTTTTGCTTTCCCGAATGTATTTTTGATGATAGGCTTATTGCTCATTACAGCTGTAATAGATACAATCTATTCTTATTTGGCGGCAAAAAAATATAAGCATACGTCGGATTAAACCGTCTCACAAGCGAATGTGGCTTAACAGATTCTATGCCGCTGTAAATATTAAAATCTTGTCATTATAATTGACTTTTTGACTTTTGCTTTTTATAATTAATATATTAAATTTATGGAGGTAATTATGAAAAAAATTCTAGTTTCCGCTGTTGCGGTATTATTGGCCGCGGTTTTATTTGTCGGATGCGGCGCGAAAACCGCTGATTTATCAAAGGTTCTATCCGATATCAATTCGCAGTTTTCCGACGCGACAAAGGGCCTTACAGAGATTAAGGACGCGTCCGAGCTCAATACTTATTACCAGATATCTGAGGATGACGTAAAGCAGTTCGCTGCCGAAATCAATACCGACGCTTCAACCGCTCCTGTCGAGATCGTTATGGTCGAGGGCAAGGACAAGGCTGCCGCCGACAGAGTCAAGGAATGCCTTGACCGCCGTTACAACTCTATCAAGAGCCAGTACGCTTCATACAGCGCCGAGCAATTCGATATGGTCAAGAAGTGCGGTGTGACAACTTCGGGCAATTATGTGGTTATGATTGTTGCCGAGAACTACGACGGTATTATCAAGGTTGTCAACGAAGCAATCGGATAAAATTCTTTAAATGAACCAACAGTCTCAATTTTGTAATTGAGACTGTTTTCTTTTTGTGTTATACTTGTATCTATCACGTACAGAGGATGATTCTATGGACATCAAACAAAAATTTTCACATATGAACAATATGCAGCAAAAGGCTGTGTTCTGCACCGAAGGCCCTTTGCTCATACTCGCTGGAGCAGGTTCCGGCAAGACGACTGTGCTCGTCAACCGAATCGCCTACATCCTGCAATCGGACTTGTGCAGACCTTGGCAGATACTCGCGATTACTTTTACAAACAAAGCCGCCGGTGAGCTTAAGGAGAGAATCCAAAACGCTGTTCCCGACGGCGGAGACGAAATCTGGGCAGCTACCTTCCATTCTACCTGCGCGCGTATCCTGCGGCGATACGGCGACAGAATCGGCTATTCGTCCCACTTTACCGTTTACGACACTGCCGACCAGAAAAGCCTCGTAAAAAAGGTGATGAAGGAGCTTAACATCGACGAAAAGCATACTCCCGTAAAGGTAGTTCTTGCCGAGATATCCAAGGCAAAGGATAAGATGCAAACTCCCGAGGATATGCTTAAAATCGCTGATTACGACAGCCGCAAAAAGGATATAGCAAAGATATATCAGCTCTATCAGGCCGAGCTCAAGAATTCCGACGCTATGGACTTCGACGATATGTTGTGCAATACAGTCAGCTTGTTTGAGAAGTGCCCCGATGTGCTTGAATACTATCAGAATCTTTTTAAATACATTATGGTTGACGAGTATCAGGACACCAATAAGGTACAGTATAAGTTCGTCGCTATGCTCGCAGCCAAGTCGCAGAATATCTGTGTAGTCGGCGACGATGACCAGAGTATATATAAGTTCCGCGGAGCTACGATAGAAAACATACTGTCCTTCGAGGAGAATTTTAAGAACGCTAAGGTCATAAGGCTGGAGCAGAATTACCGCAGTACAAAAACTATCCTTAACGCCGCCAATCATGTGATCGAGAACAATACCGCGCGTAAGGGAAAAACTCTTTGGACAGAGAATAAAAACGGTGAGAAAATCACAGTCCATACCGCCCTGTCTGAGAGGGAGGAAGCTTCCTATATAGCTCAGAAAATCCTTGACGGCGTCGCGAACGGACGAAAATTCAGCGACTACGCCGTGCTGTATCGTATGAACGCCCAGTCCAACGCGCTTGAGTCGGCTTTTGCCAGATCGGGAATTCCGCACAGGATTCTCGGCGGTCACCGCTTCTATGACCGCGAGGAAATCAAGGATATGACAGCCTATCTCCGCGTGGTGGATAACCCTAACGACAACATTCGTCTTAACCGTATCATAAATGTCCCGAAGAGGGGAATAGGCAAGACTACTATGGACAGAGCCGGCGAGATTGCCGTAAGGAATAATATGAGCGTTTTTGAGGTTATTAAGAACGCCGGGGATTACCCTGAGCTTTCGAGGGCGGTGTCGAAGTTTAAAGGCTTTGTTGACCTTATCGAGGGCTTGATTGACGCCGAACAGAGCGGAGATTATTCTCTTGCGGAATTATACGGTTTGATTCTGGAGCACACCGAGTACGAAAACTACCTCAGAGCCGAAAAAGAAAACGCCGATGTCCGTATCGAGAACATCGAGGAGTTGAAGTCAAATATCATAAAGTTCGAGGAAGAATACGGCGAAGAGGCGGAGCTATCGGCATTTTTGGAGGAAATTTCGCTGATGACCGATGTCGATAACTACGACTCCGAGGCCGACACAACCGTTATGATGACTCTGCACAGCGCCAAGGGACTGGAATTTCCCGTAGTGTTTATCGCGGGGATGGAGGAGGGAGTTTTCCCGGGAATCGCGATATACCAGAATCCCGACGAGCTCGGCGAGGAACGCCGCCTGGCATATGTCGGAATAACAAGAGCAAAAGAGGAGCTGTATATCACCAAGACCAAGAGCAGGATGCTCTTCGGTTCAACCACTCACAACGCTCCGTCCAGATTTGTAAAGGAAATTCCCGACAAGCTTATCACAACGTCGGGCGAGAGGGGAGGATTCTCGTCCGTACCGGCATCCTCATCGTTTAAGTCGGGCAACATCAATATCGGTACCTCGCCGTCCTATAATTATAATCCTAAGCTGTCTCCGGCGTTTAACAAGACGGTTCAGAAGTCAAACACCGACTACTCCGTGGGCGACAAGGTGCTGCACAAGGTTTTCGGTAAAGGAATGATAGTAAAGGCCGAAAAAATGGGCAGCGACACAATGCTCGAAATCGCCTTTGAGACCAAGGGTACAAAGACTCTTATGGCTAATTTCTGTAAAATGGAAAAAATTTAGTCAGTTGAGTTAAAGCTGCAAGTGATATATTACCGCCGAGGAAAACCTCGGCGGTTAATTGTTTATAATACAAGAAAAGCGTGCCGTAGGCACGCCTTTCGCTACTCATCGCACGTTTCTGCGCAGCAGAAAACTGTGCGGAGAATACAAAAAATCGGCAAGCGATAATTTTACCGCTTGCCGAATTACTTTTGGTTTATTCGACTTATTCCTCGACCTTCTTATAATCGTAGCCTGAGAATGTCATTGTCTTTTTGTCCTTAGCCTTGTACTCGATGTTGAGGGTGTTTTCTTTTTCCTCAATGTACTTGATGTCGATTTTACCGGTCTTTTTGTTTACGCTGTAAACACCGTCAATAATCAGCATATCCATCTGATTAAGGTTGCAGGTTCCGTCGGCGTTGAATGTATATGTAACGTTCTGCTCGTCGTTCTTCCACTTGCCGACAACATCGTTCTTCGGGTCGAACTTGGAGTCAACCTTAAGCTCAGGCTCAGGCTTTGTGGCGCTGTTAAACTTAACCTTGCTGCCGTAGCCGTCGAGTGTGAGCGTTCTGCCCGTGAGGCCGTTGCCCTGTACGTCGATTTTAAATGTACCGGTAAAGAAGTATGAGATAGCAACGTTGATTGTGTTGCCCGGCTGGTCGGTAGTCGAGGAGTCGTCCTTGGCGTAGCTCCATGTACCTACAACCTGCATCGAACCGAGCGAAATCTTCGCTGTGCCGTCCTGCTCGAATGTGTAGTAGCGCAGCGACTTGCCGTCTCCGCCCTTAGCCTCGTCAGCCGACGCGCTTTCTGCTTCTACCCATGTGCCCACAACGCTGTTGTTAAAGAAGAAGAAATACACTCCGCCGGCAATCAGAGCGGCTAAAAGTATAACCGCGGCGATAATAATCGGCGCCTGAATCTTTTTCTTGGTCTTTACTGCGGTTGTGCCGTTTATCTCGGAGAGCGCTTCGGGCGATAAGCCAAAATCGTCAGTCTGAGCTTCCTGTACTGTTTCGTCCGAAGTACCTGTTTCTTCGTCCGTTACCTCCGCGTCATCGTCAGCCGCTTCGACTGTTTCGTCAACGATTTCCGCGGTATTTTCAACAGCTTCTTCAGCTTCGTTTGTAGCTGTTTGTGCGGATTCTTCCGCAGCTGTCTTTTCTTCCTCTATGGGGTTATTGTTCTTCTCAAAATCTTCCATAAAGAATACCTCCTTTTTATAATCTTTTCTATAATACTATATTTTTTTGATAAAATCAAGATTTATGTAAAAATTGTATATTTTAAGTTTTTTTCGTTATTTTTCGTTAATAGATTGAAAATATAACGTCTTTGTGATATAGTATATCTGTATATTGTTGCTTACAATTATTGTTTTTCAGGAGGCAAATTATGGATTATATTAAGAATTATAACGAATGGCTCGAAAAGGCAGTAGAGGACAAAGAGATTGCCGCGGAGCTTAAAGCTATAGAAGGTAACGACAAAGAAATCTACGAGCGCTTCTACAGAAGTCTTGAGTTCGGCACAGCCGGACTCAGAGGTATTCTCGGCGCCGGTACAAACAGAATGAATATCTACGTAGTTCGCCAGGCCACCCAGGGTCTCGCTAACTATGTGCTCAAAAAATACGGCAAGGGCGCTGTCGCTATCTCGCACGACAGCCGTATCAACGCCGACGTATTTATGAACGAGGCCGCCAGGGTGCTCGCTGCCAACGGTATCAAGGTGTATATCACCACCGAGCTCCAGCCTACTCCGGTGCTCTCCTATCTTGTAAGATACTTCAAGTGTCAGGCCGGTATTATGGTAACAGCCTCGCACAACCCTGCCGCCTATAACGGCTACAAGGCTTATGGCGAGGACGGCTGCCAGATGACCGACGTTGCCGCCGGTGCCGTATATGACGAGATTACCGGTCTTGATATGTTCGAGGACGTAAAGCTTATGGATTTGCAGGAGGCTCTCGACAAAGGTCTCGTAGAGTATGTACAGGATGAAGTTTACACAAGCTATATCGAAGAAGTAAAGAAGCAGCAAATCAACCCCGGAGTTTGCGCGGATGCCGACCTCAAGGTTGTATACACTCCGCTTAACGGCGCGGGCAACAAGCTTGTACGCAGAATTCTTGACGAAATAGGCGTAAAGGACGTTACCGTAGTTAAGGAGCAGGAGATGCCCGACGGCAACTTTACTACCTGCCCATATCCCAATCCTGAGATAAAAGAGGCGCTAAGGCTCGGACTCGACCTCTGCGAAAAGGTACAGCCTGACCTTCTTCTCGCCACAGATCCGGACTCCGACCGTGTAGGAATCGCTGTCAAAGACTACGACGGCAGCTATCGCCTTATTACCGGTAATGAGGACGGCGTTATGCTCACCGAGTTCATTCTCTCAAACCGCAAGGCAAACGGTACTCTGCCCAAGGAGCCTGTAGTCGTAAAGACAATCGTAACCAGCAAGCTTATCGAAAAGCTCTGCGCAAAGTACGGCGCCGAGCTCAAGAACGTTCTCACAGGCTTTAAGTATATAGGCGAAATCATCCTCAACCTTGAGAAAGAGGGCAAAGAGGATAACTATGTGTTCGGCTTTGAGGAGAGCTACGGCTACCTCGCCGGAACATATGTAAGAGACAAGGACGCTGTCGTGGCATCTATGCTTATCTGCGAGATGGCCGCTACATTCAAAAAGCAGGGCAAGTCGCTCGCTGAGGTTATCGACGGACTCTACGAGGAGTACGGCTACTACAAGAACACAACTCTCTCGTTCGAGTTCTCCGGCAGCGAGGGTATGCAGAAGATGGCCGACATTATGGCGTCACTCAGAGACAACGCTCCGGCCGAAATCGCGGGCTATAAGGTTGTCGGCACATCCGACTATAAGCTCAGCGTACAGAAAGACCTGCTCGCAGGCACAGAAAGCGTTATCAACCTGCCTAAGTCCAACGTGCTCCAGTACAACCTTGACAAAGACAATATGGTAATCGTGCGTCCCAGCGGTACCGAGCCTAAGATTAAGATCTATCTTACAGCGGTAGGCGAGGACAAGACTGACGCGCAGGTTATTACAGATAACCTCGAAAAGTCTATAAAATCAATTATGGGAATTTAATTAAGTGTAATAATCAACGGGCGGATAGGTTCATCATTATAGAATGAACTTATCCGCCCGGTTTTTCTGTCTATTTATATATAATAAAAGGTCGGGAAACAAACGCTTCTTACAGAAGCCGCTGTCTTCCCGACCATAATTACGAATTACGCATTGCGAATTTCGAATTGATTATTCTTCCCAGTTATGCCAAACGTTCTGAATATCGTCGTTATCCTCGAACATATCGAGCATTTTCTGCATCTGCTCCTTAGCCTCGTCGGACTCGAGCTTGGTGTATGTGTTCGGCACCATCT
>CADAEZ010000064.1 GCA_902787145.1 uncultured Ruminococcus sp. | reverse complement strand
TCCGTTTTTTAGCTTATAATTCTTCGAGACAGATTTTTCACTAACAGTTACATTTCCATTTTCTATATGTCCGGCAAGCGCGCTACGGGTTATATCCTCAATCTGAGTACATAAAAACTTATCTATCCTTAGCCCCGAAAAGTCCTGAGTAACAGTAAAACTATAATTATTCATTATTATTATCCTTTTTACTCATAAAATCGGAGAAAAACATCAGATAGATTACCATTAATCCTGCCCCGATTGTAATGCAATAATCAGCAAAATTACATACGGGCGGAAAAAAGCTTATACTAAGATAATCCACAACATAACCGTAGAATATCCTGTCTATCAAATTGCCGATTCCTCCTCCTATTATAAGAATCGCGGAAATATTGAAAAGCTTACTCTCGATTCTTTTAGTAAACAAAAAATAAACCATCAATACAATAACGACAATGGTAAATAAAATAAACACCCATCTGGCGTCGGACAGCATACCGAAAGCCGCTCCCCTGTTCTCAACATAAGTAAGAGAAAACAATCCGGGGATAACAACTAACGATGATATCGGCTTTAAGTTATTTATAACAAAAATTTTTATTATATAGTCGGCAAGAGCTACCAAACACGATAGCCCCAAAACAATATAAGGCATAAATTAAACTCCAAAACGGTCGGCGCATAATACACCGACCGTTCAAATTATTCAAAGAATTTGCAACACTTGTCACAGAGAGTTGGATGAGCGCTGTTAAGTCCTACTGATTTACTGATAACCCAGCATCTTTCACACTTTTCGCCCTCAGCCTTTTCAACAGAAATCTTCAGCTCACCGTCACCCTCAAGTATCTCTACTTCGGAAACAATGAGAGCCGGTTTGATTTCGCTCTCAACATTTCTGAGGAAATCAAGATACTCGCCGCAAGCAGTCAGCGTTACCTTTGACTCCAGCGAAGACTTGATTGTCTTATCTTTAACAAGAACCTCAATCTCTTTCTTGACACTGTCACGAAGCTCAGAGATTCGCTCCCACTGAGCCATAAAGTCATCGTCAACATCAAGAGCGATTGTCTTCGGCATATCATTAAAGATAATGCTTTCGGTATTATCGGTTGATTTATGAGGCATATACTGCCAGATTTCGTCTGATGTGTAAGCGAGAATCGGGCAAAGCATTCTTGTCATAGCGTCGAGTATATGATAGATAGCAGTCTGAGCGCTGCGTCTCAGCGGACTGTCCTTCTTCTCTGTATATAAAGTATCCTTGAGAACATCCAGATAGAAGTTGGACATATCAACAACACAGAAATTATGAATGCTGTGATAAACCTGATGGAACTCGAACTTTTCGTAAGAAGCCTCAACCTTTTCAATAAGATTATTAAGCGTCTTTACAGCCCACTTGTCAATATTAGAGAGCTTATCAGCCTCTACCATATCCTTATCAGGATCAAAATCAGAAAGGTTACCGAGGATATAACGAGCTGTGTTACGAATCTTTCTGTAAGCCTCTGAGGTCTGCTTGAGAATCTCTCTGGAGATACTTACATCTGACTGATAGTCTGAGGAAGATACCCAAAGTCGCAGCACATCAGCGCCGTACTGATTGATAACCTCCTGCGGGCTGATACCGTTACCAAGCGACTTACTCATCTTGCGCTTCTCCATATCAAGAATCATACCATGAGTAAGCACGGTCTTGTACGGAGCTACACCGTCGGTAGCAACAGATGTCAAAAGCGATGACTGGAACCAGCCTCTGTACTGATCGTTACCCTCGAGGTAAAGATCAGCAGGGAATTTCAGGTAAGGACGACGCTTCACAACAGCAGTATGAGAAGATCCGCTGTCGAACCATACGTCCATAATGTCTTTTTCCTTCTCAAATTCGGAGCAACCGCACTTAGGACATTTTACGCCGTCGGGCATAAGGTCTTTAGCCTCTTTCTCAAACCAAGCGTTAGAGCCTTCTTCGGAGAATATTTCGGCAACTTTGAGCATAGCCTCTTTGTCTACATAAGGCTCATTACAATCCTTACAGTAGAAGATAGGAATAGGCACACCCCACTTACGCTGGCGAGATATACACCAGTCCTTGCGGTCTCTTACCATTGAAGTGATTCTTTCTTTACCCCACGCGGGAACCCACTCAACGGTATTAATAGCGTCAATAGCCTTGTCTTTAAAATCATCAACAGAGCAAAACCACTGGTCGGTAGCTCTGAAGAGTATAGGAGACTTACATCTCCAGCAATGCGGATATTGGTGAATAATCTTTTTAAGAGCAAACAGAGATCCTGTCTCGTCAAGATAAATCGCGATTTTTTTGTTAGCCTCATCAGTCGTGAGTCCAGCGAACTGACCGGCCTCCTCGGTGAGAACGCCGTTGGAATCAACCGGGCAGAGCACAGGGATTTCGGGATAATTCTGACATACATTATAGTCGTCAACACCGTGACCCGGAGCAGTATGAACACAACCGGTACCGCTTTCCAGAGTTACGTGCTCGCCGACAATTATAAGCGATTCACGGTCAAGGAAAGGATGAGCTGTCTTCATATATTCGAGCTCGCTTCCCTTGATTGAGCCCACTACCTCGTAATCGGTAATTTCTGCTTCCTCAAGAACAGCTTTGTAAAGCTCTGTCGCGATAATATAATACTCGTCGCCGCTCTTTATGATGGAATACTCATATCTGGGACCTACGCAAATCGCGAGGTTTGCGGGGAGGGTCCATGTAGTAGTAGTCCAGATTACAAAGTTGACCTTTTGGGGATCAATTCCCATGGCTGCAAACTTTCCGAGATCATCTGTAACCTTGAATTTAACATAAATAGAGTGACAGGGATCCTCGGCATATTCAATCTCAGCCTCAGCGAGAGCTGTCTTACATTCGGGACACCAGTATACAGGCTTCAAGCCCTTGTAAATATACCCCTTTGTTGCCATTTCGGCGAATACTTTAATCTGCTCGGCCTCAAACTCGTGTTTAAGAGTGATATATGGGTTATCCCACTCGCCGATAGCGCCGAGACGCTTAAACTGATTGCGCTGATCGTTAATATATCCGGTAACAAATTCCTCGCACATTTTGCGGAGCTCAAGCACCGATATGTCGGCGGAGCTGCCGATACCGGCCTTTTGACGAGCTTTAAGCTCAGTCGGAAGTCCGTGTGTATCCCAACCGGGAACATACGGAGACTTGAATCCGGACATATTCTTATATCTGACGATAAAGTCCTTAAGAATCTTGTTTAGCGCGTGACCCAGATGTATGTCACCGTTAGCGTACGGAGGACCGTCATGAAGCACATAGAGAGGCTTGCCCTCGTTATGCTCCATTAGCTTATCGTACACCTTGTTATCTTCCCATTTTTTCAGAGTTACAGGCTCGCTTTTCGGCAAACCGGCTCTCATAGGAAAGTCTGTTTTGGGAAGATTAAGAGTTGCGTTATAATCCTGAGACATTATGATTACTCCTAAATAATAAATTACTGCTCGTCTACATCAAAGTTTTCGCTGTATTTTGCATTAGAAAACTTATCTTCCTTTACGAACTCAACGTCCTGCTGAAAATCTGCTTTGTCGGCAGGCATAACAGGCTCAAACACTTCTTCCTGACCATCGGCTTCAACCTCAGGCTCGACCTCTGCCTGCTCATCTTCAACCGGAGTTGTCGGATATTTTTTATCAAGCTCCTCCTGAGCCTTAATTACTGCGGCGTCTGTAGGAAGATCGTTGATAGCTTTTAAATGTGAGTTATAAAGCTCTGTAAGCTCATCTCTCAATGCGACAGAATCACTCTTAAGCTTTAAATACACTTCTTTTTGCTTAGCTGTAATCTCGTTAGCCTCTTTAAGCATTGACTGTGCCTTTGATTCGGCTTCGGAAATAATCTGAGCGGATTTTGCATTAGCTTCCTTTATCGAAGCGTCGGCTACTCTCTGGGATGAGAGCAACGCGTTACGAACTGTCTCTTCGTCAGCTCTGTACTGTTCAACACGTGTAGCGAGAATATCCATTTTTCTGATTAAATCGGATTTCTCTTTCTTTAACTGTTCAAAAGATACTATAACCTCATCAATAAAAGCGTCTACATCTTCGCCTCTGTAGCCTCTGCCTCGTCTAAAGGATATATCCTTGATTTCTTCGATAGTTAACATTTTAATACACTCCTATCTATAATGTTCAATATTAATCTTCAACCTGCCCTTTTTTGTTTGACCAAGTTGATCTTTGATTACAAATTTACCGCTTCCGCGGATTGTAAGAATATCATTTATCTTAAGAAAATGACTGACGTTTTTTGTTTCGGCGTAGTTTACAAATACTTTACCCGATATAATAAGCTTTGAGGTTTTGTCTCTTGATAAGCCGGTTAACGCGGCAACAATAACATCAAGCCGCATTGAGGACGCGATAACGCTCAAAACCTCAGTATCC
Source organism: uncultured Ruminococcus sp. (assembly GCA_902787145.1). Lineage (GTDB taxonomy): Bacteria > Bacillota > Clostridia > Oscillospirales > Acutalibacteraceae > Ruminococcoides. The sequence goes on along the minus strand of CADAEZ010000064.1, from coordinate 3,416 downwards.
TTTACGAAATCAATATCACATTCGGATTCAGAAACGATCCTGACCCCTACCCTGCCTATTTTAGATATCTGAGATTCAACATAAGGAGCAATATCGTTTTTAATAAAACATACAGCCGCGCCGTCATTGACAATAATATCACCAACAAAACTACGCTCAATACCGAGGCTCATCAGCGAACCGAGAAAATCCCTGTGTGAAAGCTTGTCCTTATCACGAAACTTAAAATACAAAGCCTTAACAGGAAAATCCTCTTTTTCAAGAGGATATTCGCTAAAAGAAATTATCTTTCGCTGCGCTCCTTCGTATCCGCCGTAGGAGGAAATCTCGCAAGGTGAATAAGAAAGATACTCGGAAATTATGTATTGTTCTCTCTCGTTTAGAAATCCTAAAAACACGGGTTTGTGTCTTAACGACGAAAGGTTTACGGCGTCATCAACACGTGAAAGTAGTTCTTTGTCCTCTTTATCAGAAGTATACACCGCTGTTTTCAAGTTCATCAAGGAGATCGTCGCCTGTAAGGTCAACGTTGTTCGGTATAATGATGAAAGTGCTTGAAGCTACTCTCTTGATCTTTCCTCTGTTAGCGTAAGCTACGCCGCTGAGGAAATCAATTATTCTTCTGGACATATCCTTGTTAGTTTCCTCAAGATTAAGTACAACCGTATGAGTTTTGATAAGCTCGTCGGCGATCGCTCTGGTTTCCTCGCCGAATCTTTCGGGCTTAAAGAGAGCTACCTGAAGCTTAGCTGTAGCGCTGATATTCACAACTTTATTTCTGTTGCTTCTTGAAGAATACGCGTCAACTTCTTCGTAATCATCAACTTCGTTCTCAGCATAACCGTACTCGTCATAACCATTATCGTATTCTTCATCGGGAGCGTCCCACATACGTTTAAACTTATCTACAAAACCAGCCATTCTAAAAATCCTCCTATACTTATGCCTGATAATTTCTGGCGCCAAACAGCGATGAACCAACCCTGATCATATTAGCGCCGGATAATATTGCTTCATAATAATCGGCGGACATACCCATTGAAAGTATATCCATAGATATATTATCTATTTTTTTGCCCGATATGTCAATGAATATATTGTTCATTTTACTGAAAAAATTAAGAATTTTTTGTGGACTATCACAAATCGGCGGTATACACATTAGACCTTTTACCGAAATATTATCGAAATTCTTAATTTCATCCAATAACTCAAACAGCCTTTCCGGTTCAACACCACTCTTGCTTTCTTCCCCTCCGATATTAACTTCGACGAGTATATCGGTGTTGAGATTATTCTTCTGGGACTGCTTAGAAACTTCTTTAGCAAGTTTGACGCTATCGACAGATTGTATCAAATCCACCTTGCCGACAATCTGCCTTACCTTATTTGTTTGCAGATGACCTATAAACTGTAAGGAAGCGTTATCAAGATCATATTCATCATATTTTGCGAGGAGTTCCTGAACCTTGTTTTCGCCGATATATTTAAGACCTAAAGAAATCGCGTAGTTAATAACTTCGGCGTCCACTGTCTTAGTAGCGGCGAGGAAGGTTATATCCTCTCTTGTTTTTCCGACTTTTTCGGCGGCTTGGGAAATTCTCTCCTCGATAGTTTTATAATTGTATTCTACATCACGCAATAACTTTTCCGTCATAAAGATTATCTCCTTTTATCACGACCTGGTCGTATAACTCAATCGTTTCTCCGCTGAAAAGCACATCCTCGGGTGGCTCCGGGTTGCAAAGAACATATTCACTGGCTGAATAAGCTATAGAAATCTCCTTAAATATCAGCTCCGAACCGTGCAGAACATATACACCCTGAACTTTTTTCTTTTCCTTTGTCATTTTGCCGTCTTTGTCCTTGACTTCTCGTGTTACATAATCTTCGTGGATTGCTCTTTTGCTCACCTTAAGTCCCGAATAAGAAATTGTTGTAATTTCGACATTCTCTTTTCTGGCGTCAGCGAGGAAGCTGTTCATATAATCACAGGCAAGAACCAAAACCGCCCTGTCCTTTTTCGATCTTTGATTAATAGAATATATCGAAGCCGGAATCTGTTCGGTAGTAACAGACGGCATAGATACGTATATTGTAGATTCGCTGTTTAGCAGCTTAGCGAGTGTAACGGTATCGTCGGGACTAACCTCGCAGGCAATATACCAAACGGGATTTGTTACTATTTTTCCTATAACATTAGAAGGTGTTTTCTTTTTCTTGATACTTCTGAGTTTTTTGACGCTTAATTTATCAATCTTGCCGTACTTTACGGATTTTTCGTAGCCGTCAACATCAGAAATAAAATAGCCGGCCTTATTAGCTGAGACAGTCCCGAGCTTGTTTGAGCAATTTGCCTCGATTTTATTACGTTTTTTTGTAAGCTCATTAATTTTAGCTTTAAAATTTCTTACGCTTCCTGTAGTAAGCTGACGCTCGCAAATAGTCAGAAGTAAATTATTGCATATTTCTCCGGCGTCGTCAAGCTTACCTGTATTCACGTTACCGATAATCGAAAAAATATTGTTGTTGATTTGTGTGTTGATTGTATCCAGACCTACAGAATCCTTATAATAGCTGTTACTGAGAGTCCTGAGCTGTTTTATCTGTTTATTTATTTTTTTAATCTGCTGTCTTGAAACAGCGTCGCTCTCGTTGTTATATATATCAGCAATTGTCTGTCCGCCGTTTACATTATCTCCGTCGTTTACGTTATACGACAAAACGCCGGATTCATCATTGGAAACAAAAGATTCATCTCTGACAATCAACGCCTCACTGTGGATTATATCGGAAACATTATTATATACAGCCTCCTCGGTATCTACCGCCTTTGCGAAATTGGAATTAGCGAAAAGATACACAATGTATGAAATAATACAAATTGTCAGAAGTCCTAATATTATTCTTTTAAATAACAGTTTATCCATATAAAAACCTCTGTTTATCTATGATTTCAGATATAAATTCAACCTGTTTTTGAGTTGATTTATATTCGTCAATGTTAACTTTGATTATATCCTCGTTACGCCTGAACCATGTTAGCTGTCGCTTGGCATAATGGCGCGTTTCTGTTTTAAGCTTTTCGATACATTCTTCGAGTGTAGCTTCACCATCAAAATATGGTCTTAACTGTTTATAACCTATTGCCTTTGACGCTGTAACGCCTAAATTTGAATTCAATACTTCTTCGGCTTCTTCAATCAAGCCGTTGTTTATCATAATATCAACGCGAAGATTAATTCTGTCATAAATATATTGCCTGTCCTTCGCTGTCAGACAAAAAATAAGTGAATCGTACTTTGGTTCATTCAGTTTGCTTCTTTCATTTTGTTCGGTGATTGTGATACCTGTTGTCTTATAAAACTCAATAGCTCTGATTATACGTTTTATATTTATCTGGGATGAAAGTCTTT
>CADAEZ010000063.1 GCA_902787145.1 uncultured Ruminococcus sp. | reverse complement strand
CTCAGCGACAAATCTTCGAGCTCTTCCTTTACGGCTTTCATACCGAGACGGTGAGCTATGGGAGCGAACACCTCCATATTCTCGCGAGATTTGTCACGTCGTTTCTGCTCAGGCATACACTCGATAGTACGCATATTATGAATTCTGTCGGCGAGCTTAACGATAATTACGCGAATATCGTTAGACATAGCTATAAGCATTTTTCGTACGTTCTCAGCCTGCTGTTCCTCGCGGGTATACAGCTTGATTTTTGAAATCTTTGTCACGCCGTCAACAATATTAGCAACGTCTTTACCGAATTCTTTACGGATAAAATCGAGACTGTACTCGGTGTCCTCAACAACATCATGAAGCAACGCCGCGATGATACTGTCGGAATCCATTCCGAACTGAGCGACAATACAGGCAACGGATGTAGGATGAAGAATAAACGGAATACCTGAGATACGCTTCTGGTCACCGTGCGCTTTTTCGGCAATTTCGTAGGCTTTGTTGATTTTACGCATTTCATAGTTATTATTACTTTTTTTAAGAATAGATAAAAGCTCGTTGAAATCCTGATAATGAGCTACATTATCATACTTACCCACGCCGGTATACCTCCTTTAGTTTTATAATAGTCGGAGCGTCCTCAAGTTTTACTTTATTTTGCACATTTAAGAGTCGGATAAACGACCCCTTCATATTTTCATTATATTCTACAAGTCCAAGCTCTTTCATTGTTTCGAGCGCGACTTTTAATTTTCCGTATGTTACAGTTGAGTTCATTCTGTAAACAAGAACATCGAGCCTCAGACCACCTGACTTGACATTATCCCTGAGATAACGGTAAATTGACGCGAACTCACCTCTAGTCGGAATAATAGTCCTGAGAGTATCCCGGTCGATGCTCTCACCGCACAAAAAGCTCTCGTAAACTCTCTGGCTTCTTATGTATTCGGAATAATCAACACCCGAAAACTTGATATCCTTAATAATAATAGAAAGCGACTCGGTGTTTTTATAAAGACTGACTTCCAGATTTACAGCCGCGTCCACAATATCACCGATTCTATACGGATTTTCCGCAGGTGTTTTAAAAAACCATAGAGCGGAGAATTGTTTTTTAGCTCCGGCAAGGGTAAATCTGATATGCTTGTTACCCGACAACGGAGTTATTCCGGTAATACGCAGATTGGAAAGCTGAAAAACAGGTACGGGATTGCCTGCCCCAAAAGGAGCAAGATGCTTTATATCAGCGGCAAAATCAGCGTCTATGATATCAGAGTTAATCTTTGCGTCTATTTTTAGTTTATCAAATGGCATTTCGCCGGCATTACGGGCAAAATCATTAATAGCTTTTCTGAATGCGTCAATTTTATCTTCCGTAAGGCTCAAACCGACAGCCATAGGATGTCCGCCGTAATGCTTTAGCAGTTCTGAGCAGGACGAAACCGCCTCCCACAAATCAAAACCCTCGATACTCCTGCCGGAGCCGCGGCAGATATCCTCTCCGCGGGTTATGATGATACAGGGTTTTCCGAAATAATCTTTTATTCTGGCGCTGACTATACCGATTACTCCCTGATGCCAGTCGTATCCGTCAATAACAATTATCCTGTCCTTGACCATTGAGGGATCCGCATATATCAGCTTGTTTATACTGTCGATGATTTCTTTTTCAATATGCTGTCTGTCTGAATTGTTCTCACCGAGCTTTGAGGCGATAGACTCCGATTCGCCGAAATCATCCGAAAGCAACAGCGAAACCGAATCATTGGACGCTCCAAGCCTGCCGGCGGCGTTAATTCTCGGAACAAGTCCGAAAGAAACATTGCTGACCGAAATATCCTTATCAGCCAGTCCGGATACTTTTACAAGAGAAGCCACACCAGGTCTGTCACTGTTATTAATGTTAATAAGACCGCGCTTAACAAAGACTCTGTTGTCTTTTATCAGCGGCATAATATCGCCTATAGTACCGATGCATACTAAATCGGAATAATTATCAAGCAACATATCAATATCAGCGTACTCGCCCTCCAAAGCGCAAACAAGCTTAAACGCTACGCCTACGCCGGAGATTGTCTTGAACTCACTTTTGCAGTCGCTTCGGTGCATATCAACTACCGCGCAAGCGTCGGGCAGTGTATCGCCGGGCATATGATGGTCGGTTACAACCGTATCTATACCGAGTGAATTGGAATAAGTAATCTGCTCCACTGCGGATATACCGTTATCAACTGTGACGATAAGGTTAACATTATCGGCGTTAAGCTTATCGATCGCGGAGTTATGCATTCCGTAACCCTCGGTCTCGCGGGACGGAATATAATACATAACATCAGCGCCGACCGCCTCAAGATACGAGTACAAAAGCGCTGTCGAGGTTACTCCGTCAGCGTCAAAATCACCATAGACGCAAATTTTTTCTCCGTTATCAATCGCTCTTTTAATACGTTCAACAGCCTTGTCCATATCCTTTAGCGCGAGGGGATTCTCTATCTCGCTTTCGTTATAGAGAAAACTTTCAATGTCCCTCTCGGTCGAGATACCTCTGATATCAAGCAAAATAGAAACAATCGGAGGCAGGTCATATTTTTCGGATATAGCCGCGGCGTTGTCTTTATTCAGTTTTGCGATTGACCACTGTTTCATTATTAATCCTTATAATTCATAAGCTCCTGCGCGTGAGCGAGGGCTGTATCTGTAATATTGACGCCGTCTATTATACGGGCAAGCTCGTGTTTTCTGCCGTCAAAATCCAGTAGTTTTATATCCGTATAGGTTCTGCCGTCGGATACTTTCTTCTCGATCAGGAAGTGATTATCAGCCAGAGCGGCAATCTGCGCCTGATGCGTAACGCAGATAACCTGACGCGAGCGGCTGACTTCTCTTAGCTTGAGTCCGACCTTCTGGGCGGCTGAACCCGAAATTCCTGTATCCACCTCGTCAAAAATCAACGTATCAATTACATCGGTAGAAGCCAGTACAGTTTTGATGGCAAGCATCATTCGCGAGAGCTCGCCTCCGGAAGCGATTTTAGCGACAGGCTTCGGGGATTCTCCGGGATTGGCGGAAATCAAAAGCTCGATTTCGTCCTGACCGTCGGAGCCGAGTTCCTTTTCGTTTCTTGAAACCACAAGCTCGACATTCGGCATATTTAAGAACGCCATTTCATTTTTGACGCTTTTTTCAAACTGCCTCGAGGTTTTCTCTCTTATATATGTCAGCTTATCGGCGAGCTTCTTAGTGCTTTCATAAGCTCTGTCGACTTCTGCCTGTAGCTCTGACACATTGTCGTCAAATTTAAGGAGCTTTTCGAGTTCATCCCTTGCAGACGACAAAAAGTCGAGCATATCCTCCTCGGTTGAGCCGTATTTGCGGGAAAGGCGGTTTAATAAATCGAGCCTTTCCTCCACCTCCTCAAGCCGATAGGGATTACCCTCGCTGTTGTCTATCGCGTCGCCGAGTTCATTGGAAACGTCCTGAACCTCGTAGTAAAGGTCGTTGAGTCTTGAAAAAAGCTCCTCATACTCCGGATTGAGATCCGAGGCCTTCTGCATAGCTGTCACAGCATCATCGAGTATATCCACCGCGCCGGTGCTCTGTGAGCCGTCAAGACACAACTTGGCCTTGTGCAAAGCGGAGGTTATTTTTTCGGCGTTCATCAGGATTCGCCTTTCATCGCCAAGCGCCTCAATCTCGCCGGGCTCGATACAGGCGTCCTCAAGCTCCTGAACCTGATAAGAGAGCAAATCTATCCTCTGTTCCCTGTTAGTCTCACTGTTGAGGAAATCCTTTAGCTTTTTCTTTAGTTTTTTATAATTCGCGTAGGTAGCCTTATACTGAGAAAGCAAATCGGCGTTACCCGCGAGATTGTCAATGTAAGTAATATGCGTATCAGGCGAGAAAAGCTCATAGCTCTCGTGTTGACCGTGAATATTAATAAGATTAAGTCCCAGCTCACGCAAAAAAGTTACGGACGAAGGTTTTCCGTTGATTCGGCAACTGTTCTTGCCGCTCAGCGACAGAGTCCTGCTGATAATCAGCTCGTCGTCCTCAATACTGTATCCGTTATCGTTAAGCTTTCTCAGGACTGTATCGTTAACGCCACTGAAGGTAGCGAAAACAGTAGCGCTGTCAGCGCCGTTACGAATGATCTCTCTGCTGGTACGCTGACCGAGAACCGCGTTTATAGCGTCAATCACAATACTCTTTCCGGCGCCTGTTTCACCCGTGAGGATATTCAGACCAGGAAAAAGCTCTATTTCGGTTTTTTCAATTACAGCGATATTTTCAATAAATAAAGAATTTAGCATAAAATGTCCTTAAAGATACTTTTTTAAGTCAATAACAAGCTTAGAGGCCGAATCCGTGTCCGAACACACAATAAAAATAGTGTCGTCACCGGCTATAGTACCGATTACACTTCTGATTTCCATTCCGTCAAGAGATGCGCACAGCGCGTTAGCCATTCCGGCAAGAGTCTTGATAACAACCATATTCTGCGCCGATTTGACCGAAATGACCGAGTTATTAAAAAAGCCTCTGACGTTATCTTTGTTATCGTTAATTCCTTTGTTTATAGAGGTGTAGCGGTATTTTCCATCGGAAGAAAGTGTTTTTAACAGTCTGAGCTCCTTTATATCACGTGATACAGTCGCCTGTGTTACCTTAAACCCGATATCGTTAAGCCTGGTCATAAGCTCTTCCTGGGTTTCAATCGGATATTCATTTATCAAATCAAGAATCTGAGCCTGTCTTCTGGTTTTCATTATGATTTCCTTTCTTTGAGCTTTTCGTCAAGAAGCTGATAGAAATTCCGCTCATATATAGTAATCAACTTTAGCTGTTTATCTGATTTTTTCACTATTACTCTATCCTCAGGAGTGATCTCGATATTCTTTTCTCCATCGATAGACAGTATTGCCTTTGTGTTATCGCTTAGCTTTACCGTTGCGCTGAGGGTATCCTCGTCATTGAATAAAACGGAACGGGATATAAGCGAATGAGGACAAATCGGGGTCAGCAGAATACACTGCATATCAGGCGACAGAATCGGTCCTCCGGCCGAGAGCGCGTAGGCGGTTGAACCCGTAGGAGTAGAAAACAATACTCCGTCGGCTCTGTAGTTGGTTACGGGAGAATTGTTAAGAGAGATAAATATATCTATAATTCTGGACATCTGACCTCGCGCCAGTGTAGCGTCATTTACAGCGAGAAATTCTTCTTCGGTGTTGTCACTGTGCAATACTTTTACGGACAACAACATTCTGTTCTGTACGGTGTAATCGCCGACCAGCACACGTTTTAGGTCGTCTATATTATCTGGTTCCACCTCGGCGGCAAATCCGAGCCTGCCGACGTTAACGCCTATCATCGGAACATCATTCTCGGCAGCGTGCTTGGCTGAATGGATTATTGTACCGTCTCCGCCGACAGTAACCGCGAAATCGACAGTCTCAAACAGCTTATAATGGTCAGCCGTGATAGTAACATTCGGATCGCAAAAATACTCCTTACACTCACGGTGCATATAAACTTTTACATTATTTTCAAGGAACAAAGCGACTATTTTTTTCGCGCATTTAATCGCGTTTTCTTTACCTGTATTTACAATTACAGCAGCTTTCATATATTTATCCTTTATTTATCTTTATATGTATCACTCAAATCGGCACGCGCTTACTTGTCAAGCGCCTCGTGCGACTTTTTCACCAGTTCTTCGGGAGTCATATCCGTATATGATTTTGGATTGTCGGATTTTTCGAGGTGAATAAGGTATTCTATATTGCCCTCTGGACCCTTTATGGGAGAAAAATCGAGGTTCAAAACCGAATAACCGTTGTCAAGACAAAAGTCATAAATCGTCTTAACCACCTCAATATGTACAGCAGGGTCACGTACTACACCTTTTTTGCCTACTTTACCCTTACCTGCCTCAAACTGCGGTTTTATAAGGCAGACAGCCTGAGCATTATCCGACAGCAGTTCTCTCGCTACAGGAAGTAAGAGTCTGAGCGAAATAAAACTTACATCAATGGAGAAGAAATCAATATTATCGGGAACCTGCTCTCGGGTAACGCTGCGCATATTGGTGCGTTCCATATTGACGACCCTGTCGTCCTGTCTGAGCTTCCACGCGAGCTGTCCGTAGCCTACGTCGACCGAATAAACCTTTGCGGCTCCGTTTTGGAGCATACAATCGGTAAAGCCTCCGGTAGAGGCGCCGATATCCATTGTAATCTTATTGTTTAAATCAATGTTGAAATTATCAATCGCCTTTTCAAGCTTTAATCCGCCTCTGCTGACGTACTTGGGAGCCTTGCCCCTGAACTCTATCTGAGCGTTTTCGTCATATGACTGTCCGCATTTGTCAGCTTTTTGATTGTCGACATAGATTTCTCCGGACATTATTATAGCTTTAGCCTTTTCCCTGCTTTCGGCAAATCCCCGCTCAAAAACAAGTATATCAAGTCTTTTTTTCATATATTTTCCTTTATAATCTCAATCATACCCTTATCGTCCAGCTTAAGCTCCTCCAGTGCCTGTTCGACCGTCTCATGACGAACAAACCTGTCCTTTATTCCGTGAATCTTATAATAATAATTCACGCAGGTTTTTTTGAGCTCATAGCCGAACGACTCGGCGATTCCGCCCGCGACAAGTGATTCTTCGAAGAAGAATATCTTGCTGCTCTTTGAGGCGATAGCCACCGCCTTGGGGTCTATGGGTTTGATTCTGCAAAGCTTTATTATTTTGATATTGATACCGTCTTTTTCCAGCTGTTCTTTAGCCCTGCACGCGTATGAAAACAGCCTGCCGTATGTTATAAGGGCGATATCGGCGTTTTCGTCGCCGTATACATCAAAATCAATGCTGGTTTTCTCAATATCCTCCGGCTTGTACAATTCGCCGCCGCGCGGATATCTGACAGATACGAGACCGTCGCACATATAGGCAGCCGCGTTAATTGACTGTCTGAGCTCATCAAAATAACAGGGTGAGAAAATCGTAGTATCGGGAATTGTGTTCAGCATACTCACGTCGAATGTACCCTGGTGAGTTTCGCCGTCGTCGCCGACGATACCGGCTCTGTCAACGCACAGAACAATATGGAGCTTTTGGATAGCGGCGTCGTGGATAAGCTGGTCAAAGCTTCTCTGTAAAAATGTCGAATACACGGCAAAGAACGGAATGATACCCTTTGTCGCAAGTCCGCAGGCAAATGTAACGGCGTGCTCCTCCGCGATTCCAACGTCGAAGAAACGGCTTTTGTATTCCGAGGAAAACCTGGAAAGTCCGGTTCCGAGCGTCATTGCAGCGGTAATCGCGCAGATTTTTTTATCCTTTTTCGCCAGGTTACAGATCTGATTTCCAAAGACATACGAAAAGCCCTTTTTGCTCGACAATGGTTCGCCTGTATCAACATCGAATTTGCCGAGTCGCCCAACAGTTGCGACACCAATCGCCTGCTCAACGCCAAAATACGCCTGCTCAACGCGCGAAGACAACGTTTCTCTGCTTCGGTAGAAGTCAACAATTCCTCGTCGTTCGACAGCGAGAACCAGGACGGTAGCTTCGGATTGTTAAGCGGCAATTTTGGGTTGGAGACAAAACTCACCTATCAGAACAAAAACCTCTTTGGCGGTGCAGAGCTCTTCAAAACAGAATGGTCTATGCTCATAGAGCTGCCCAAACTGATATTCCGCAACAAGTCGCAAGGTTTTGCCAACAACATCAGCAACATGGAGAACGGCATCAACATGTCGCTCGACCTACCGACATTCCTCTTTCCATTCACCAAGGATGTCTTATGGCAGCGAATGCGACCCCACACCGTCATCAACCTAGGAGCCAACTATCAGCTTCACAGCTATTTTGAGCGACTACTTTTCAACACGGGTATGGGCTACAACTGGAGCCGCAACCTTAATGTTCATCAGCTTATGCCGCTAGAACTCACCTATGTGCGTTTCTTCAATATCGACAGCTCATTCCGAAGTCGTATAGCCAACATCAACGACGCCAGGCTCAAATACCAATACAGCGATCACTTTATCATGGACGCACGCTACGACTATGTCTACAACTCACAACGCTATGGGCAACGAATAGACTTCAACTACCTTCACCTCTCCGCCGAGAGCGCCGGCAACCTCCTTGCCGCCATCGAGGAGG
>CADAEZ010000062.1 GCA_902787145.1 uncultured Ruminococcus sp. | reverse complement strand
TTTTGTCAAGCCTTTTATTAAAAATTTCTTAAAATTGTTTCAAAAAAAACAAGGCACCCACTTTTCGTGAGTGTCTTGTTTCTTAACTAAATGATATTGCGGATTAACCGCCCCGTTGTGGGAATTATTATCAGAATTTTAAGTCGTACCAGAGCAGGAAAGCATAGAGTGCGTAAACGCGGTTCCAGAGCAGAGCCTCGCCGCCCGTGAAGCTTGTCCAGAGCTCCTTTATCGCGTCCTCGTTGAAGAATTTTTTGGACGTTTCGGAGAAGAGACGCTTTTCGACATCGCCGTTGTAGCGGCTGTCGCCGAGCCAGCACCTTACGGGAACAGGGAAGCCGACCTTTTTGCGGAAGGCGACCTCGTCGGGTAGCAGAGAGCTTGCCGCCTTGCGGAAGGCGTACTTGTTCTGGTCGTTCATAAACTTGTACTCTGCGGGGATTTTCGCCGCGACGTTGAAAAGTCTCAGGTCGCTGAACGGAGTGTGAAGCTCCACGCCGCAGGCTGTCGAGGTGCGGTCGGTGTTGAGGTAGATGTCGCCCTCAAGCCAAAGGGAAATGTCTACGGTGAGCTTCTGAGCGAGCTCGTCGTCGCCCTTTACGGCGTCCCAGAGCTCCTTTACAGGGTCCTCGGGCTTGACGGTCTCGTCAAAGTCACGCATAAGGCTCTTTACAACGTCGCCCGACATAATGTGCGAACAGGTGAGGTATGTCCATTCGGCGGGAATGTGGCGCTTGTGAGCGTTGTAGCCGCCGAAGAATTCGTCGATACCCTCTCCCGAATAAACGACCTTTGCGTGCTCGCGCACAGCCTTGCAGCCGATTGAGAAAGCGACCGCCGAAGCGTCGCCGAGCGGCTGACCCATTTTATCGATAACCTCGGGGAGTCTCTCGAAATACTCCTCGGGAGTAATTGTCTTTACGTTGAAGCCCTTGCCGAGAATATCCGCGGTCTGACGCGCAAGCGAGGACTCGTCGAAGCCCTCTTCGCCGTAGCCGACGGTGTTCGCGGCGACTGCGTCGCTCGCCGCGAGCAGATATGAGGAATCTACGCCGCCCGAAAGGAAGGATTCCTTGTACGGGAACTCGCTGTCGCCCTTTTCCTCGGAGAGGATTTCCTCGACTGTGGCTCTGATTTTCTCGGCATATTCGTCAACAGACTTGGATTTGTCGGGCTTGAAAAGGGGCATAAAGTAGCGGTTAACGCTGACTTCCTTTCCGTCCCAGACTGCATAATGGCCGGGCATAAGCTTGAAAATGCCCTCGTAGAAGGTCTCGTCGCCTATGGGATAGCCGTAGAACAGATACTGCTGAAGCATACGCTTGTTAAGACGTTTTTCAAAGCGAGAATCGGACACAATTGCGTCGATATCACCCGAGCAGAGCAGCTCGCCGCCGACAACCGCGTAGAACATCTGCTTCTGACCGACCTGGTCTCTCACGATATAAAGCTTGTTTTCTGCCTCGTCAAAAATCGCGATTGCGAACATTCCGTAGATGCGGCTCATCATCTCCATACGCCACTTTGAGAACGCCGCCTTGAGGATTTCCTCCTCGCGCTGCTCACGGTTGAGCTCGGGATTTACGCCCAGCTCGGAGCAAAGGCTTCTCCAGTTGCGGATGTAACCGCTGAAATATCGGATTTTTACAGTAGCTGTTTCCATTAGTATTCCTCCTGTCGAATTATGTAGAAATTATAACATTTCGGGAGGATATAGTCAATTAAAAATAGAACGAAAACAACGAACGGGAGCGGTATGAACCGCTCCCGAGCTGAGTTTCCTATTTTTTCAATACCAAATAACCTTTGATTAATTACTTCTTCTTGTACTTAACATCGTTGCCGAGACTATCCTTGATGATGAGCATATCGCCGTCGATTTTGTACTCATATGTGCTCGCGTCAGTGTTGCCTGTGTAGAGGATTTCTACAGCCTTGCCGTTGTCCTTGTAGGTGAATTCCATCTTGTTTTCGCCTACAGCGTATGAGCCTGTGCCGTCATCGTTAAAGGTATAGGTGTAACCGCCTGTCTCATACTCCCAGCTGCCGATGATTCCTGTTTTTTCCTCAGCCTTTGAGGAGGTGTCCGAGCCGCCCGACGAGCCGCAGGCGCCGAAGGTCAGAACCAAGAGCGACATAGCCATTACAACCGCAATAACTCTCAAAAACTTTTTCATAAATAGCACTCCTTTTCAGATAATAGAGCCAAAAGGCTTTTGCCTTCGCGGGAATAACCTTTCCCACATTTTAATTGTACCATAAAACCATTGATTTTACTATCCAAAAATCAGGGCTGTTATTTATGCAGATTGTACAAAGGAGCCTTAAAACTATACGGTCACATAATTATCGGAATAATTCCGTGAACCGCAAGGCGTAAATAAACGTCCGGAATACAAAATCAATCGCCTGTGTTCCCGATAAAAAGCCAGGTCAGGTGGTCTACCGTCATTGCAATAATCGCAATCAGCTTAAATACCGTTCAAAGCCGCTCTTTTGCGCGGCGATTCAATTTCGGATTTGCAGCTCATTATCAATCACTCCCTTACACTGCCAGTCTGGCATAACGCAAACGATTTTTCAACAAAAACAAACCTCCCGAATAATCGGAAGGTTTGCAGAAAACATAAAGAAAATATTATCTCTTTGAGAACTTTTCAAACGCTAAAGTTGGCTTGTTTACAGGGCTTTTGCGTTGTTTTGTTTCTTGTGTGTTGTGTACGGAAAGAATCTCACAGCAACTCACAAAACCTAATAATCAAACTTTTCAGCTTTTAACACTTGAAATGTTGCCTTTTCCAGTTTCGGTATCATCTCTTCATCTACAAATTCAAAAGCTGTTAGCGTTACATTCTGTCTCGGATTCAAATCCTCAACGTTAACCTCATCCGTCCCTATTCTTTTTCCTGTTTTATCCACTGCTTCTATTGTTATGTAAAAGCTTAACTGTTTTTTCGATTTGTTTTTTACTGTAACATCAAGCGATGTTTCAGGCAAATACTTATCTCCCGAAACCCTAAACTCACCAAAACTAACATCTATATAATTCTTCAGGATTTCATCTGTACTCTCTTCTTGGAAAATACTACTGATGTTAGGGACTGTTATATCATTTACGTTAACAATTGTATTAAATATCGACGATGCAAAAATAACATATAAAATCGTAAGAATAATTGATACAGCAATTTTAGTTATAAAACCAATCAACGCTCCTTTACCCGCAGCTTTTGCCCTCTTGGGCTTCTTTCCTTCATAAACTAGGAACAAAATAAACCCTACAATCGGAATAAAAAATCCTAAAACAGCAAACCAAACACTTGAACCTTCATCGGAATCATTAGGATGTACAATATCATCAATCCTCGCACCGCAACGAGTACAGTATGTTGAATTGTCATCAATTTTGCTTCCGCAATTCCTACAATACATTGTTAACCTCCTTCTTACCAATGTTTCCTTGAATTATACACATTGTTTACGGCTTCAATATAACAAATAAAAGACGGGTGGTTTTTTGTATCATTTCGTTTCAAATAATTGTTTTTTATTTTGAGATACTGCTGACGAACTAATTGCCATTTCCCGCTTTTTTTGATATAATCCGCTCTTTTCTTTAACTCTTTTGATTTAGGTGCTATGTTCCAATAGTATTCATCATTGAACACAAAACCTGTCTTCTTGCATATCAAACGATAGTAGCTCCCATTATTATCCTTACATGTAATACAAACATCCATTGAAAACTCTGTTTGATTTCCATTTGTAAAATATATTCTTCCAGAAGCGAGCGATGACGTGGAGTTTTGACAGTCAGATAAACAATATTCACGCAGGATTTTATTAAATGACTTTTGAATACAATCATTGATATGTCGGCAATCTTCAAAATCCTCACATTTAATAATTTCTAAATTATAATCTAGATCAACAGGTTTATCCGCGTTTTGAAGAATCAGATTTCTTGCGCCACTACCAACCAAGTAAAACACAGCTCCGATATCATAATTTTCTTTCAGGCAGTGGCATAGCCCTTGCATTACCTCGCCGCAAAGCATACGCATTTTATGAATATATTCCTTATCTTCGATATAATGATACATTGTACTCTCCTTTCTGCCCACATCCGTCCAATTAGACTTAAATCTAAATCATTATATTATACTGGTCGATTAACAGAATGTCAAGGTTTTTTGACAAATACTACAAAGTTTTTTGAGAAATATGATCAATAAAAAGCAAGGCTCTCAACAATCGGAAGCCTTGAAAAAAATACAAATATAACTTTTATCTCTTGGAGCACTGTCGCGGCTTTGCTCCGAGGACGCCTCAGTGGTCAAAAAGAACAGACCTCCCGAAAAAACGGAAGGTCTGATAAATAACCAAAGTATGTGATTATCTCTTCGAGAACTGGGGAGCGCGACGAGCGGCTTTGAGACCGTACTTCTTTCTTTCCTTCATTCTCGGGTCACGAGTGAGGAAGCCTGCCTTCTTGAGAGCGTGACGGAGTGCGTCGCTGTCATACTGAAGGAGAGCTCTTGCGATACCGTGACGGATTGCGCCTGCCTGACCTGTAACGCCGCCGCCGTTTACGCGACAAACAACGTCGAACTTCTCGCCTGTTTCGGTGAGCTCGAGGGGCTGGCGAACGATTAACTTGAGTGTCTCAAGACCAAAGTAATCGTCGATATCTCTGTCGTTGATTGTTACCTTACCTGTACCCTGGTAAAGTCTTACACGAGCTACAGAAGACTTTCTTCTGCCTGTGCCGTAAAAATAAGGTGCCTTATCGTACATTATTTATTCCTCCTTCTTAAGCTTCTACAGCCTCAGGCTTCTGAGCCTGGTGGTTGTGTTCAGCGCCCTCGAACAGACGAAGTCTGAGAAGCGCGCTTCTGCCGATAGTATTGGAAGGAATCATACCCTTAACTGCGAGCTCCATAGCCTTTGTGGGGCGTGTAGCCATAAGAGTATCGTAACGTGTTTCCTTTAAGTGACCGATGTAGCCTGTGTGGCGCTGCCATTTCTTCTGAGTGAGCTTGTTGCCTGTTAAAACAGCGTCCTTGCAGTTGATGATGATTACGTGGTCGCCGCAATCAACATGGGGAGTGAATGTAGTCTTGTGCTTGCCTCTTAAGAGAACGGCAGCCTGAGCGGCAACTCGGCCGAGGGGCTTGCCCGCAGCGTCGATTACATACCACTTGCGATCGATTTCGCCTTTTTTAGCCATATAAGTTGACATAGCGTTTCCTCCTGAACTTTTTTAGTGCCTTGTTATTATAATCTTTTGAGGCGCGGATGTCAACACTTTTTTCGGTATTTTTTAAAATAGATTTCACGTTCTTTTGATTTCGCCGTTTTGCTCGTTTTTTCTCTTTTATACTCAGACGCGATTTACAAAAAATGATTGCCGAAACTTGCGATTATATATAGACTTTTCCCATTAACATTGATATAATTAAACTATAAAAATAAGGGAGGGTTTTTCCTATGTCAGTAGAATACACAGTCGGAATTGATTTGGGCGGCACAAACATTGTCGCGGGCGTTGTCAAGCACGACACAAAGGCTAACGAATACGAGATTATCGCAAAGGCGGACTGCAAGACGGCTATCCCCCGTCCCGAGGCTGATGTGTGCGATTCCATGGCGGATGTTGTCAAGAAGGCAATCAAAAAAGCCAAGCTCACAATGGACGATATCGCGTATGTCGGAATCGGCGTTCCCGGAGCGGTTAACCCCGAGACAAGAATCGTTGAGACCTCACCGAACCTCTTCTTCACCAACTGGGAAGTCAGCAAAATGATGGAGGAAAGGCTCCACAAATATGTTAAGATTGAGAACGACGCGAACGCGGCGGCTCTCGGAGAGTTCCTCGCGGGCTCGGCTAAGGGCTGCAAAAACGCGGTTTGCATTACGCTCGGCACAGGCGTAGGCGGCGGTATTATTATCGACGGCAAAATCTACAGCGGTTCGAATTTTGCGGGTGCTGAGCTCGGTCATATGGTAATTGTCAAGGGCGGCAAGCAGTGCGGCTGCGGCAGACACGGCTGCTGGGAAGCATACGCTTCGGCTACGGCTCTGATTAACCAGACAAAGGACGCAATCCGCGGCGAAAAGGCGGAGTTCTCGTATATGCTCGACGCAGTTGACGGCGACATCGAGGCGGTTAACGGCAAAACACCGTTCGATGCTATGAAGGACGGCGACGCGACAGGTAAGAAGGTTATCGACGAGTATGTAAGCTACCTTGCGTGCGGTATCGTTAACGTTATCAACATCTTCCAGCCCGATATCCTCTGTGTAGGCGGCGGCGTAAGCAAGCAGGGCGACACGCTCCTGGCGCCTGTCAGAGCAATTGTTGAGCAGGAGAGAATCACAAAGCACAACGACAAGCAGACAATTATCTGTGCCGCAAGCCTCGGCAACGACGCGGGAATTATCGGAGCGGCGTGCCTCTGATACAATAACAACCAAAACGACAAAAGCTCCCGAAAGGGAGCTTTTTCTTTGCGTAAAAACAACAAAGCGGACAGGCGAACCTGTCCGCTTAATCAGACTTTATTATGAACTTAATCTAAATCGCCAATAATAGCACCGATGTCATCGGTCTCCCTTGGAATGGTCTTTGACCCCAAAAGAGAGTCCGCAACCTCATATTCGATTTTCTCGATTTCGGGAGCTATATATTGTCTCATAATTGCGTCCTCCTAAATTTCGGATAAAACCATCACATCATGACTATTTTATCATCATTTCATAAATAAATCAATAGATAACTGCCATTTTAATAGATGAATATTGCATAAAATTTCAAAAGAAATTTTTACGTTATGCACAATCACACCGTCAAATTGCACAGTATATCAGATGAGGGCTGCCGCCGAGGCAGCCCTCATGCGTTAAATTAACGAATTAGATACCGTTAACGATATCAGTAATATCTCCGCTCTCTTTGCCGATGCCGGAAGTGCCGAGACATTCCTCAACTTCGTACTCGATTTTCTCGAGCTCAGGAGCAACATACTTTTTCATTATAATCCTCCTTATTTGCCGATGTTAGCGTAATCAACTTCTGAAGCAGCGCTTACGAGAACGTTGCCGTCTGTATCAACTGCGAATGTGTAGAAGTAGAGCTTGCCGCTGTATCCGTCTGTTACATACGGAGCATAGATGAACTGATACTGACCGGACTCGTTAGCCTCTGTAACGTCAGAGTTGTGAACAGCGATCTTGTTGCTTGCAGCTGTGCCGCTTGTAATAGCCTTAACCGCAGCCTCAATCTCAGCCTGTGTCTTCTCAGCCTTAGCGAATGCAACGCCCATTCTGTCGAACTTCTCAACAACTGCGGATGCCAGCAACTCTACTGTTACCTTGCCGTCAGCAGCGATTGTAGCTGTCTTGGAGATGGAAGCGAAGTCTTCGATTGTCTTTGTCTCGTCAGTTGTAACATCTGTATCGCCGACTACAAAGAATGTGAAGCTCTTGCCGTAGCCAACTACCTGTCCGTCAATGATGAACGCAGCGTCCTTATCGGATGTTACTGTAGCCTTGTCCATATAAGCGAATTCCTGATCCATAGGCTGACCGTTAAGAGATACTGTGTACTTCTTAGCTGTTGCGTCGAGTGTTACTGAGTAGGTGTTGCCCTCGCCCTTCTTGATTTCGCCAACTGCGTAATCGGAAACGGAGTTGTCAACCTTGGGAGCGTTAGCCTTGATAGCGTCCTCGATGTTAGCAGCCTCAGCTGTAACTGTCTTTGTAACTGTGAGGTCTTCGTCGTCATAGTTGTAGTTATAAGTTACTGTGTAGTCAAATGCCTGAGGAGTGATGTAGAAGTATCCGCCGAACTTCTCCCACTGTACGCTGTATTTCTCGCTGAAGTAGATTGTTACAGCACCTGCGTCCTCAGCTGTTACTGTATAGTTGTCGCCGGGATCGGGATAGTAAGCCTTGATTGCATTGCTCTCTACCTTAACAACCTTGATGCCGTCGCCAGCCTTGAGAGTTGTGTTGAGAACATACTCGCCTTCCTTACCGGGGTTAGCATTGAACTTGAGGTCAGCAGAGATTGTATCTACAGTCCAGTGACCGTCTACGCCTGCAAGATAGAAGCCGTCAGCCAATACGGGTGCAGGCTGTGTTGTAGGCTCAGCTGTTGTAGGCTCAACTGTTGTGGGCTC
>CADAEZ010000061.1 GCA_902787145.1 uncultured Ruminococcus sp. | reverse complement strand
ATATCCGCTACTGCTCCAACCGTAAAGAGGTCAAGGATCACGGCGACAAGGGCATTCTGCTCGGCAGCCCGATTACAGACGGCGACAAGGTTGTGATTATCGAGGACGTTACCACAGCCGGTACGTCTATTCAGGAGACCCTGCCTATCATTAAGGCTCAGGGAGACGTTGATCCTATAGGTCTTGTGGTATCTGTCGACCGTATGGAAAGAGGCCAGGGCGAAAAATCCGCTCTCGCCGAAATCGAGGAAAAATACGGCCTCAAAACCACAGCTATCGTTACAATGGCAGAGGTTGTAGAGCATTTGTATAACAAGGAATACAACGGCAGGGTTATTATTGACGATGAGCTTAAGTCAGCTATTGACGCTTATTACGAGCAGTACGGGGTAAAATAATAATTGAGGTGAGTTTTATGGCATACAGCCACGATCACGGCGGTCACAGACAACGTATGCGAAAAAAATATCTTGAAAACGGTATTGACGTTTTTGCCGATCACGAGGCTCTGGAGCTGTTGCTTTATTATGCTGTACCTCAAAAGGATACAAACGCGCTTGCCCATAAGCTGCTGAATCATTTCGGCACTTTCGCGGGGATTTTTGACGCTTCGCATTCTTTGCTAAAGGAATTCGGACTGACGGATCACCAGATTACACTTTTAAAGCTGATCCCCGATTTTTCGAGATTGTATTTAATAGACAAGAACAAGGACAGGCCTGTTGATATTAATAATCTGTGCGAGTTTTTCTCGGATAAGTTTATCGGAAGAACTACTGAGATTGTATATATTCTTTTGCTTGACTCCAAGGATAAGGAACTGTACTCGGGCGTTTTGTCCAAAGGCTCTATCAACTCGGCTGATTTGCCAATCAGGAAGATTGTCGAGCTTGCGCTGTCATATAACGCGGCGTCGGTCGCTATCGCGCATAATCATCTCAGCGGTATAGCGCTGCCCTCAAAAATAGATCTCGTAACTACTAATCTTATATATAAATCGCTTAAGCTTATTAATGTCAGACTTATTGATCACGTTATCGTGAGCGAGGACGACTCGATTTCTTTGGCGCAGTCCGCGTATAATATAGAATCATTTGTAACGGATGAATAAATATGGAATTCAAACTGCACAGCGCGTATAAGCCAACGGGCGACCAGCCTCAGGCTATAGAAAAAATCGCGCGTAGTATTATGGACGGTAACCGGGAACAGACTTTGCTCGGAGTTACGGGTTCGGGCAAAACCTTCACTATGGCCAATATTATAGAAAAGGTGCAAAAGCCCACTTTGATTCTGGCTCATAACAAGACGCTCGCGGCTCAGTTGTGTTCAGAGTTTCAGGCGTTTTTTCCTGAGAATTCGGTTGAGTATTTTGTGTCCTACTATGACTACTACCAGCCGGAGGCGTATGTCCCGACTACCGACACATATATAGAAAAAGACAGCTCAATAAATGATGAAATCGACAAGCTACGCCATAGCGCGACCTTGGCTCTTTCGGAGAGGCGCGACGTTATTATCGTCGCCTCGGTTTCCTGTATTTACAGTTTGGGAGACCCGATAGACTACCGCAATATGGTTATTTCTTTGCGTCCCGGTATGGAAAAAAGCCGTGGAGACCTTGTAAAAAAGCTTGTTGAACTTCAGTACGAGCGTAACGACGAGAATTTTACCCGTAATAAATTCAGAGTAAGAGGGGATACGCTGGAGATTTTTCCGGCTTCATCCTCCGACAGGATCATCAGAGTTGAGTTTTTCGGCGACGAAATCGACAGGATTTCCGAGATTAATCCGCTCACAGGCGAGTTTATCGCGACGCTCAGGCACGCTGCGATTTATCCGGCTTCGCATTATATTGTATCAAGGGATAAAATGCTCGACGCCGTGGAGGAAATACGCAGAGAGCTTAAGGAGCGTATCGAATACTTTCACTCGCAGGGAAAACTGCTTGAAGCTCAGAGAATCGAGCAGCGGACAAATTACGACATTGATATGCTGCTTGAAACAGGCTTTTGCAGCGGAATCGAGAATTATTCACGTATTATGTCCGGGCGAAAGCCGGGTTCGTCACCATATACTCTCCTGAACTATTTTCCGGATGATTTTCTGCTTTTTGTGGACGAGTCACACGTTACGCTGCCGCAGGTTCGCGGTATGTACGCCGGCGATCACGCCCGCAAAAAGAGCCTGATAGATTTTGGGTTCAGACTGCCGTCCGCCTTCGACAACCGTCCCCTTAATTTTGACGAGTTTTATAATAAAATAAACCAGGTGTGTTTTGTATCCGCTACTCCCGGCGATTTTGAGAAGGAAAAAAGCGCTGTGGTTGCAGAACAGATTATTAGACCTACAGGACTACTGGATCCGGAGATTTCCGTAAGACCGACAGAAGGTCAGCTCGACGACCTTATCTCCGAGATAAACCTGAGGGTGGCAAAGAGCGAGAGGATCCTCGTGACTACCCTTACAAAGAAAATGGCCGAGGATTTGACGACCTACTTCCTTGAAATGGGAATAAGGGTAAAATATATGCACCACGATATCGACACTGTCGAGCGTATGGAGATTATAAGAGACCTGCGCCTCGGTGAGTTCGACGTGCTTGTGGGTATCAACCTGCTCAGAGAGGGACTTGATATTCCGGAGGTTTCTCTTGTTGCTATTCTCGACGCGGACAAGGAGGGCTTCCTGCGCAGCGAGCGAAGCCTTATCCAGATTATAGGCCGAGCCGCTCGTAACAGCGGAGGTACTGTAATTATGTACGCCGACAGCGTAACACCGTCGATGAAAACCGCGATTACCGAAACCGCCCGAAGACGAGAGATTCAGCAAAAATATAACGAAGATAACGGCATTATACCGAAAACAATCGTCAAGGATGTCAGCGATATTCTCGAAATATCCACTCATTCGGACGACGAGTTCAAGAATATGAAACAGATGTCGCGCAAACAGCGTGAGGAGCTTATAAAATCCCTGCAAAAAGAAATGCGCGCAGCGGCCAAGCTGCTTGAGTTTGAGCACGCCGCTTATCTGAGAGATAAAATAAAAAAACTACGAGGTGAAAAGTAGTGGCAAAAAAGAAGAAGGTAAATGAATATAACGACGAGAGTATCTCCTCGCTGAGCGGCGCCGACAGGGTCAGAAAAAGACCGTCCGTAATCTTTGGCTCCGACGGAATCGAGGGATGTCAGCACTCTGTGTTTGAGATTCTCTCCAACTCCATTGACGAGGCGAGAGAGGGCTATGGAAAACAAATCCAGGTAACACGCTACTCCGACGGCTCATACGAAATTGAGGACCACGGACGCGGAATTCCCGTAGGCTATAACAAAAACGAGGACAGAATGAACTGGGAACTCCTTTTCTGTGAGATGTACGCCGGAGGAAAGTACAATAACAACGACGGCGAAAACTACGAGTTCTCGCTCGGACTTAACGGTCTCGGCCTTTGCTCGACTCAGTACGCCTCGGAGTTTATGGATGTAGAGATTAAGCGAGACGGCTATAAATATTCTCTGCATTTTGAGCACGGCGAAAACATCGGAGGGCTAAAAAAGGAGGAGTACAGCCGCAAGGATACCGGTACAAAAATCCACTGGAAGCCCGATATAGATGTCTTTACCGATATCGACGTCAGCGCCGAGTATTTTCTTGATATAATGAAGCGCCAGGCTATCGTAAACGCAGGCGTGGAGTTTGTTTTTCGTAATCAAAACGGCCGAAGCTTTGACGTTACAAAATACAACTATGTTAACGGTATAGAAGATCACGTAAAAGAAGTTGTCGGCGACGACGCTATGTCGACCGTTCAATACTGGGAGACCGAGCGCAGGGTCAAGGATCGCGACGACAAGCCCGAATACAAATGTAAAATCTGCGTATCGCTTGCGTTCTCGAACAAGGTCGCCCAGACCGAGTATTATCACAACTCCAGCTGGCTTGAGTACGGCGGAGCTCCCGACAAGGCCGTGAGGAACGCCTTTGTCTATATGATAGATAACTATCTAAAAAACAATAATAAATACAATAAATCCGAGAGCAAGGTAAAGTTTGACGATATCAAGGACTGCCTGGTGATTTGCATTTCATCTTTCTCCAGCGTTACATCCTACGAAAACCAGACAAAAAAGGCTATTACCAACAAGGGTATTCAGGAGGCTATGACCGACTTCTTGCGTCACAGTCTTGAGGTGTATTTTATTGAGAACCCGCTGGAGTCCGAAAAAATCGCCAACCAGGTGCTTGTTAACAAGCGCAGCCGTGAGAGTGCTGAAAAAACACGCCTTAACATCAAAAAGAATCTCACGGGAAAAATGGATATCACAAACCGTATCGCTAAGTTCGTTGATTGCCGCAGCAAGGATGTCAACGAACGCGAGGTGTTTATAGTAGAGGGTGACTCGGCTCTCGGAGCCTGTAAGCAGGCGAGAGATCCGGACTTCCAGGCGATTATTCCGCTTAGAGGTAAGATCCTCAACTGTCTGAAGGCGGACTACGAAAAGATTTTCAAGAGCGATATCATAACCGACCTGCTGAAGGTTCTCGGCTGTGGTGTTGAGGTCAAGGCTAAGGCGAACAAAAACCTCTCCACGTTCGATATGAACAACCTGAGGTGGAACAAGGTTATAATCTGTACCGATGCCGACGTTGACGGCTTCCATATAAGAACCCTTGTGCTCACAATGTTATACAGGCTGACTCCGACTCTCATAAAAGAGGGCAAGGTTTATATAGCCGAATCTCCGCTTTACGAGATCACCACCAAGGACAAGGTGTACTTCGCGTATGACGAGGTGGAGAAAGACAGATACCTAAAGGAAATCGGTAAGCAAAAATATACAATTCAGCGAAGCAAGGGTCTCGGTGAGAACGAACCTGAGATGATGAGTCTCACCACGATGAACCCGTCCACACGCAGACTCATCAGGGTCATGCCCGACTCGGCGGAGCAGACTGCCGCGATTTTTGATACCTTGCTCGGCGATAACCTACAGGGCAGAAAAGACTTTATAGTAGACCACGGCGCTGACTATATCGACCAGCTCGACGTCAGCTGATTTCGGAAGGTGATTTTTTGGCTGGAAAAAAGAAAAAAGACAAAACTCCAAAACTTAAGCCCGTCAACGGAGTTATCGAGGGAGCGGGCGAGGTAGCCGAACAGCATATTGTCTCCTCAATCCAGGAGAACTTTATGCCTTACGCGATGAGCCTGATTTTGTCGAGAGCTATTCCGGAGATTGACGGTTTCAAGCCCTCGCACAGAAAGCTCCTCTATATGATGTACAAAATGGGGCTTTTATCGGGTTCGCGTACAAAGTCCGCTAATATTGTCGGAGCGACAATGAAGCTCAATCCTCACGGCGACGCGGCTATTTATGATACAATGGTTCGTATGTCGAGGGGTTACGAGGCGCTGCTCCACCCTTATGTTGATTCAAAGGGTAATTTCGGTAAGTTCTACAGCCGCGATATGGCCTGGGCCGCGTCGAGGTATACCGAGGCTAAGCTCGACAAGCTGTGCGCCGAACTTTTCCGCGATATAGACAAGGATACCGTTGACTTTGTAGACAACTACGACAATACAATGAAGGAGCCTACGCTTTTACCGGCAACCTATCCGTCTGTGCTTATAAACTCAAACACAGGTATCGCCGTAGGTATGGCTTCCAATATATGTTCGTTTAACCTCCGCGAGGTGTGCGAGACAACCGCCGCGCTGATCCGCGATCCCGACCACGACGTTATGTCGACTATGCCTGCTCCCGATTTTCCGGGAGGAGCCTCTATCGTCTATGACGAGGAGGTTATGAAGAAGGTATACGAAACCGGAAGGGGAAGTATAAAGCTGCGCGCGGGATATACTTATGACAAAAGCGCTAAATGCATTGATATACACAGTATCCCGTATTCTACAACCTGCGAGGTTATTATCGACAAGGTTATTGACCTCGTAAAATCCGGCAAGATAAAGGATATCTCGGATATCCGTGACGAGACCGGACTCGACGGACTTAAAATAACAATCGACCTCAAAAAAGGTGTTGATCCCGACAAGCTGATGCGCAAGCTCTACAGGATGACCCCGCTGGAGGACAGCTACGCGTGTAACTTTAACGTGCTCATCGGCGGAGTTCCGATGGTGCTCGGCGTCAGAAACCTTTTGGAAGAATGGATCGCGTTCAGAATAGAATGTGTCCGCCGAAGAACCTTCTTCGACCTCAACAAGAAGAAGGACAAGCTGCATCTTTTAAAGGGACTCGAAAAAATCCTGCTCGATATCGACAAGGCAATCAAGATTGTTCGTGAGACCGACGAGGAAGCCGAGGTTGTACCAAACCTTATGATAGGCTTTGGTATCGACGAGATTCAGGCTGAATATGTTGCCGAGATAAAGCTTCGCCACCTCAACCGCGAGTATATTCTCAAACGCACAAAGGATATAGAAGACCTCGAAAAAGAAATCGAACAGCTTGAGGCTATATTAAAGAGCAAGGCGAGAGTAAAGACCATAATCGTCAAGGAGCTCAAGGAGGTTGCCGATAAATACGGTAAGGACAGACAATGCGAGATTATTTATAATGATGACATTGAGGATGATGACGAGGACGACGATATCCCCGATTATCCCGTTCACCTGTTCTTTACCAAAGAGGGCTATTTCAAGAAAATCACTCCGCAGTCGCTTCGTATGAGCGGCGAGCATAAGCTAAAGGACGGTGACGAAATCACCGAGGCGATCGAGTTTACCAACAACTGCGATTTGTTGTTCTTTACAAACAAGTGTCAGTGCTACAAGGCAAAGGCCTATGAGTTCTCCGATACCAAGACGTCCGTGCTCGGCGACTATATTCCCGCTAAGCTGCAGATGGAGGAGGGCGAGCTCGCGGTTAAAATGATCGCTACCAAGGATTACAAGGGATTCTTGCTGTTTGGTTTCGAGAACGGCAAAATAGCTAAGGTTCCGCTTGAGTCCTACGCTACAAAGACTAACCGCAAAAAGCTTACTAAGGCTTACTGCGACAAGTTCCCGCTTTCCGATATAGCGTTCTCTTTGGAGGACAAGGAGTTTGTTGTATCAGCCTCATCCGGCAGAATGCTGCTTATGCACTCCGGTATTCTCAATCTTAAAACATCCAGAAGCACCCAGGGTGTAGCTGTTCTGAGGCTTAAAAAGGGACATCGCCTGTTCAGTATAAAAGAATACGAGGAAGGTCGTTTCAGCAAGCCGTCACGCTACAGAACACGTAATCTTCCGGCGCTTGGAGCTCTTCCATCGGCCGAGGACAGCAGCGAACAGCTCAGTATATTATAAAAATCTTAAAAAAACACTTGCAAAACTCAAAAACTTATGATATTATTATAAGGCTAATGAAAATTAATGTAATTATCTTATCGAAAGGAACGATATAAATGGGAATCTGGGAAATCATCTTAGGCGCTGTACTTATTCTGATGTCTATCGCGATTATCATCGTTATTATTCTTCAGGAAGGTAACCAGCAGGGCGTTGGTGTTGTAACCGGCGGTGCTGATACATTCTTCTCCAAGAATAAGGCTCGTTCGATTGACGCGTTCTTATCCCGCTGGACTAAGGTTTTTGCCGGCGTGTTCGTACTCGCTGTAATCGGACTTAACGTTCTCGCTTATTTCACCTGATAAGCGGTTCTAATCCACGAAAAAATTTCATAATTATAGACCATAGGTTGTCCTATGGTCTTTTTTCTTTATATTATAAAATTTTGGAAGTGATATTATGATTTTCGCGGTTTTGCCGGTTGCGCTTATAATTTTCTCGATAATACACAAAATAAGCAGGTATAAAAGACCCGTGCTGAGGGCGCTGATTACTATGTTGTCCGGATTCTGCGCGTTGCTGGCTGTGGATTTTACCTCTGTTTTTACCGGAGTGTATATTCCTTTCAGTCTGTTGTCGGTATTTGTATCACTTATCGGCGGATTGCCCGGAGTTTGCGCGCTTCTTTCTTTGAATCTCTTTTTTTAGTTCGCTAAGGCTGTCATCTATCATATCCTCATTTTGGGTGATAGACGCCATTATAACCTTGTACAGCAGACCGGGGTTTTTATGAAAATTCTTTTTTATCAGCTTGGCCTGTTTGCTGTCCGGGGCGTATATGTCAATCGACACAAGGTCGACGTCTCCGCCCGAGATACGGCAGTTTACGTTATAGCCCTTATCCGTTCTGGTGATTGTAACGGCGTTTTCTTTTTCGATTCTTCTCTGTTCCAAAAGCTGAAGGGCGCAGGTGTATGCTTTTTCCTTAACAGAAAGGGGAAGGGTGCTCTCGAGTTGAGTGGCAACCATCTTGCCGTTATCGGTCAGGTAATATGTCTTGCTGTCGAAATCTACCAACTCGATATTTTTGTGATGAATAAGGTCGTCAAAACACGAACTTGTCTCAAAATAGTTGGCAAGCCCTTTGTTTTGTATTACCTCGACTACCGTGTTCTTGTCCATCGGTTTGCCGATAGACGCGAACAAATAGCATATAAGTGTGCGTATTTCGTTTTTTGAGCGGACTCCACCGTAGTTGATTCCCTCGTCAAATGTATCAAATGCCATATCGTCATCTTCCTTCTTTACATTATTTTAGCATATTCTTACAATTTTGTATAGTATTTTTTATTGACTAATGTAAATTAAGGTGATATTATACACTTGGGTGGTGTATATGGAAAACTATATTGTTTATATTTGGATAATTTTTGCTGTTTTTATGCTGATTTGCGAGGCTCTTACAACACAGCTTGTGTCTATCTGGTTTGTGATCGGAGCGTCCTGCGCCGCGGTAAGCTGCTTGTTTACCGACAATATCCTGTACCAATCCATTGTTTTTGTAGTAGTGTCTTTATCCTGCCTGATAGCTACAAGACCATTGGTGAAAAA
>CADAEZ010000060.1 GCA_902787145.1 uncultured Ruminococcus sp. | reverse complement strand
AAGTGATTAGTTACAAGTTAACCCGCTCGTTTTTCGAGCGGGTTATTTTTCATATGCTGAGTTCATCTGATTAAAAACTCAGCTATCGTCTTGGGTGGTTCGCATCTATTGATAAAGATTTATCTACGCGGCAGGCGGAAAACAGTCCCCCGGACTGTTTTCTTTTCGCCCTGTTCGATCCCGCTTATTAAATCTCTCGTCAAAAATAAAAAGGCACCATACGGTGCCTTTTTATTTTTGGTGGAGATAAGCGGGATCGAACCGCTGACCTCTTGAATGCCATTCAAGCGCTCTCCCAGCTGAGCTATACCCCCGAACTTTTTATATTATAACTTGTATCAGTCAAAATGTCAATATATTTTTTCATTCGGTTTAAATCAGCTTATATATTTACTTTTTTATAAAGAATTTTAAAATTTTTTAAACTTTTTTCAAAAAAGTGTCACAAATTCGCTCTTCGCAGGGTTATAGTATATAGAGGGGGTAATTATCATGAGAATATAATATTCTTTAGTGAGTTAATAGACCATTTCCCCGTTGAAGAATAGGAGTGATTGTTATGAAAAGATTTATAAGTTTTATTATCTTGTTTGCTTTAGCATCTCAGTTCTGTATTACCTCATCCGCCGAGAGTGAGTTCTTGTATAAAGATAAATATGAAAGTGTGTATGGTTCTGCAAATTGTTATGATGAGCTTTATATTCATAAAGACAAGAACGGCGATACAGACTGGGTAATGATTTTTACAGATTGTATGGATGATGAAATTATCGGAGCACAATACGGAATATTTGACGATGTTTTCTTCTATGAATGGTGCTATTGTTCTCCGTTTAAATTCGGCATATGTATATATGATGTAAAGTCTGACTGCTTTTTTGACCTGATTGACGCGTGGAAAAAGGACTTCAGCGGTTTACACGAAGCTCTTTACGAAGTAATAAGCGCAGGCAAAATCAATAAAAACCTTTTTCCTTACGCGATTATCGGCGATATAGATAAAGACTATGTTTTAACTATTAAAGACGCTACATTGCTGCAAAAAATATTTGCTGAACTTGTTAATCCTGAGGAATACTTTTCAGGAGGTCTTTATGATTACGAAATAGTTGGTTTGTACGGACCTTTTGAATACTCGGACAGACCATCATTTACATATTATATCAAAGAATATGATTATAGTTATGAAGGCGTTTGTTTGTGGGATTACAACAGCGACGGCAAGCTGAATATAAAGGACGCTACCGCAATTCAGAAGAAAATTGCGAAAGTATCATAAAGATTCCCCGGCAGCGATTAGACTGCCGGGGATATCACACAATTTTTGCTTATTCCACTGAATATCCATTTACGCCTTATCCGCCCACGGTAAGGTCGTAAATAGCTTCTATTTGTGGGCAGAAAGGCTATGGAAATTTTTATGAAAAAGTTAATTGTTTTGATTTTAGTTGTTGCATTATTAAGTAATACTTGTGTTATTGCCTTTGCTGAAGACGAATTATTGTACGAAGATAAATTCAGAGATTATATTTATGATTCATATGAAACAAATAATGTTGAAATAAATTATGATGAATTATACTATCATAAAAATAAAGATGAAAATATAGATTGGGTAATGATTTACGCGTTGTGCAAACGGAATGAAAACTCAGAACTCACAGAATTTTCTTCAAAAAAATATTCGTATAACTTAATCAAGGAAGAAATGGGAGACAGAAATGCGATAGAATTAGCTGTATTTGGTGATGTTGTATTTTATGAGGGTGGCGCACCCTCACCATTTCAATATACTATCGGAATTTATGATTTAAAAGACAATAAGTTTTATGATTTGCTAAAAGCATGGGAAATGGAATTTGAAGACTTGCACGAAGCTTTTAATGATGTCATGACTACTCCGCGTATGACCGAAAAAAAAGGTCTTTACTACAGTATAATCGGTGATCTGGATGAGGATGGTCAACACACCATTAAGGATGTCACAAAACTCCAGAGGTGTCTGGCGGGCATGACAAACTTTAAAGATATTATTCAAAACCACGGATACATATATCATTCCGACAGGACTATATATGAGTATTATTATCCTGATACGGGTTACACGTGTTCTGTTGTCCGCCTAGCTGATTACAACGCCGACGGTAAAGTAAATATCAGCGACGCCACCGCAATTCAGAAGAAAATTGCGAAAGTATCATAAAGATTCCCCGGCAGCGATTAGACTGCCGGGGGTATCACACAATTTTTGCTTATTCCACTGAATATTCCTTATCTTTTTCGAGCGGAAGTCCTCTTTCGTTCTCGCCGGGATACTGGCTTGTACCGTCGTTAAAGATGATGTAGCCTCTCTCCCAGTCGTAGTTGAAGGTGTATTCGTAGGTATCGTTGTCGAGCTTTTTCATCTTATTGCCCGGCCATTCCGCCTCATTCTCGCCGGAATCGTCGTATACATAGGCGTTGAGGTTGTCGCCCCAATCGGAAGGCTTTTTAAAGGTGACCTTGTCGTCGGCCTTGACTCCGTCGCCCGATACTCCGAGCAGAGCCGCCTCGTTCACGAAGAAGTACTTCATATATGTTTTCTGGCCGGCCTTGCTTGTGCCGTTGAGTTCGAGCTTGATTGCCCCGTCCTTAACGTCGGAGGCTGTGAGGGTGATAGTTTTGCCGTTTTTGTATGAGGTCTCCTTACCGTCGTTGATCGAGTAGGTAGCCTTGTCGGCGTTCTTAGCCTCCAGCTTTACGTCGACTGTGTCGGTATCATAGAGGCAGCTTACCTTGTCGCTGATTTTAACGGTAGCGGGGGTCGCGTACTCGGTGTAATCATCATTATAGAGCACTACAACACTGTATTCGGGGATTTTTTTGTCACAGGTGATTTTGCCGCCGCTTACGGTATATTCGGTCTTGCCGTCTACCCTGTCGATGTATTTTCCGTCGGCGAGATCGGTCTCGAAATCCACATTTAGTTTGTCGGTTGTGTTTACGATAACGGCTCCCTTTTTGCCTCGGCAAATCTGAATAGCCGTTGTATCATCGCCGGGATTGAGGAAGTTTTCTTCCTCGCCAATCATAGCTGTGCGGAAAAAGTTAACCGCGGAGACAGCCTTGTCCTTGTAGAACATATTATTGCTTGTGCCGATTCGGTTCATTGTTCCCCACTGGTTATCGAGCGAGTTGCCGTACGGACGGTCAAAGAACAGCGGGGTTCCCTTTTCCCTGGCGGCGATTATAGCCCACGCGGCGATTACCTGGGAATTGTCCATAGCCGACCAGTTTCCGTCATTGATATAGTTATCGTGGGATTCCACCCATGTTACACAGTCTTCCTTTGAGCCGACGCGCAGGTCGCTAAAGTAGGAAGTGTCCACATTACACTGCATTACTGCGTTGCGTACAGCTCCGCCGTAGGAGCTCGCGGTACAGGCTCCGATTGTCTTTATATACTCACCGATACGGTCGTTGTTTCCCTGGAGAACTTCGCCGTAATTAAAAATCTTGTCGGCGTTTTTTATCTCCTTTGTAACACGGGTCCAGAAATTGTTCTTGACGCCCTCTGTCTCTGTCGGATCATCCGGGAGAGCGATATGCTTGGCGGCGTCGTACCTGAATCCGTCGGCTCCGCAGTCAATACAGTCGTTGAGATAGGCTATAAAGTAATCCTGAAAATCCTTGTTCTCGGTATTGATATCCGGCAATCCGCCCATCTTGCGTGTAGTACACTGCAGGCGGTCTCCCCAGTTGGAGATATCATAAGCGTTGTTGTTGTGATACAGCTTGTCGAGTCCTCCGACAGCGTCGAGGAGGTTTTTGTTGATTGCATCGGTAGTTGGAGTTGTGTGGTTTGGCACAACGTCTACGATTACCTTTATACCGAGCTTGTCGGCTTTTTTACACATAGTCTTGAACTGCTCGCGGGTTCCAAGCTGATAATTGCCGATTTTATAATCGGTGGGCTGGAAGTGGTAGTACCATTTTCCCATACCATAAAGCTGCATTCCGCCGTCTTCGCCAACTAGACACTCGTTGATCGGCGAAGTCTGGATTGTGCTGTAGCCCGCGGCTGCTATATCCTCAAGCGAATTTGTGATAGTCTCAAAATCCCAGCAGAAGCAATGCAGGATCGTACCATCGGCGATTTTATCCGCCAGCTTGTAGTTAGTATTTGTTGATTCCTCTTTGGCTCCGGAACAGGATGTCAGCGCAAAGGCTGAACCCGCTGTTATCAGAACACAAAGCATTAAAGCGATTATTCTTTTCATTTCGGCCTCCTGTTTTATTAATTATCTGACATTCTAATGATAACATATTAATCGCTTAAAGTCCACAAAAACAACCTATTCAAATGCACTAAAAAAATGTTAAAAAAATATACATATTTACTATAGATTTTTGTTTTTCATTATGTTAAAATAAAAAGAAGTAAAAGGAGGTTTTACTAATGAAAAAATCAATAGCAATAGTTTTATCCGCGCTGATGATTATAGGATGCTTTTCTTTAATCTCCGCAAGCGCGGTTTCCGCAAAGGTTACTCTTGTGGATAACAAGTATACAGAAGGTAAAGGTTACGAAAAGACCGAGACTTCGTATGACGCTAACATAGGAGAAACTGTTAAGTACACTTGCTCAATTCAGTGCCCGGAGTTAATCGAGGAAGGTCAGTGCGTACTTAAATACGACAATTCTGTTCTTGAGATAAAGAAAGTTAATGTTCCCAACATTAGCAACGCTATATTTAACCCCGATTTCTCGCAGCCCGATTACGCTGACACATACCTTACAGACAGCGTAAAGCTTAACTTTACAAATCATTCGGGCTTGGATTTTACAACAGAAAAGGTTCTTTTTGAGATTACATTCAACGTTATCTCCGAGGGTGAGGGCAAAATTGAGCTCTATTCCGATCCGAGCGTATCTCCGGATCCTTCATCCGAGGTTGACGAGACAATGATTATCTCGAATAAAAACGACGAGGATGTACTCAAAAAGACTGTAATCAACCAGAAACTAGAGATAAATGTTCCCGAATCACAGCCTTCTACAGAAGAATCATCAACGGCTGCAGAGTCCACAAGCGAATCAGGTACATCATCCACTGAGACAGCTTCCGAGACATCAACCGAGTCAGCTACCTCCACCGAGACAGCCACAGAAACAGTCTCAGACACATCCGGCGAACCTGATACAGGCGATACTCAGGATACAAGCGAGACTAATCCTATTGCCTCATCAACCGAGCCTACAGACACAACTGATACAAGCGGCACAGGCGAAACAGAGTCCGTAACCAATCCGGATGATACATCTGTCACAACCGATCCTGCGGCGTCTACCGTGGATCCGAGCGATACAAGCGCTACAGATAACCCGGAAGCTACAACATCAGCACAGGATACTACCGATTCTTCCGAAGCTACAACATCAGCACAGAGCACTACCGATGCTTCCGAAGCTACAACATCAGCACAGGCTACTACCGATGCTTCCAAAACTACAACATCAGCGCAGAACGCTACCAAGGCTCAGGAAAAAGCTCCCGTTACACCTGCAAAAGCTCCTAAGATCAGCACATTGGCAGGAACTCCGAGCGTTGAGTCCGCAAGCAACTTTATTACGACTCTAAAGAACGATAAAGACCCAAAGGGCAGCACATTCTCCGGACTTAAGGCCAAGGCCAACAAGACCTCAAAAACCTCGGTAAAGGTTACATGGGCAAAGGTCAAAGGCGCCAAGGGTTATATCGTATTCGGTAACAAATGCGGCAGCGCGGGATACAAAAAGCTCGCCACAGTTAAGACTAACAAATTCACCCAGAAAAAGCTTAAAAAGGGTACATACTACAAATACCTGGTACTCGCCTACAA
The DNA here is from genome assembly GCA_902787145.1 of uncultured Ruminococcus sp. GTDB lineage: Bacteria > Bacillota > Clostridia > Oscillospirales > Acutalibacteraceae > Ruminococcoides. The sequence continues at coordinate 3,168 of CADAEZ010000060.1, read as the reverse complement.
CTCCTCCAACAAGATTATCTCTACATCAAAAACAATGCACGTCGCCACAAAGGGCGGTAAGGTCGGAAACGCCAAGAGCATTAAGTTTACAAATGTCAAGAAATCTATCACTCTTAACAAGGGCAAAAAACTAAGCCTGGCAACAAAAACTACGCCTCAGTCCAAAAAGCTCAAAATAAAGAACCACAGAAAAGTTAAGTTTGAGTCGACAAATCCGGCTGTAGTAAAGGTTAACGGTAAGGGTAAGATTGCCGCCAAGAAGAAAGGCACGGCAGTTGTTTACGCATACGCGCAAAACGGCGTAGCCGCTAAGGTTAAGGTAAAAGTTAAATAATTAGAGCTTAGAGGGTGTCGCGATTGCGACACCCTCTCTTTAGTTGTAAGTTGTCAGTGATCAGTGAATGACGTGAAGAAAGTATTTATATAATTATTTACGTCTGTGCCCGACAGAATAAATATGCGCTTCGCGAAGCGAAATACTAATATGGTCGGGAAACGAAGTTTACTCACAGAAGCTTCTGTCTGCACGACCACAACTGATCACTGATAACTAATCACTGATAACTTATAAAAAAGCCGTCGCATTACGCGACGGCTAAATTATTTTACTCTTACGGATAACTTGAACTTATACCCGCTCTTTTGGGCTGTAACCGTGCATTTACCTTTCTTTTTGCCGCGGATTACGCCGTTTTTGCTGACCTTGGCTATCTTATTGGAGGATGATTTATAGGTCGTCTTTCCCCTTCCTCCGTATATTTCGTACTTAAAGCTTCCACTTTTTGATATATTGGCCGAGCTATATCTTGTATACGGAATCACCGTAAGTCTACCGGATGTGAATTTCGCGACCTTATAGGTTTTAGGATTCTTTTTTGAGGACTTCATCCTGGTGACGAGCAAATATGTACCGTCGCAGCTTATTCCGTACAAATCCTTAGTCTGATATGACGCGAAGGTATGAATCTTCTTTATCTTCTTGCTACCCTTCTTAAGCCTGTAAATTGAGCGTTTGGAGTTAAAATAGATATACTTTCCCTTTTCACACAGCTTGCAGTACGAACCGTTCCAGACGTATTTGTGCTTGTACATCCACTTGTCGTTTATGGTTGTTATGACCTTTTTTTTGCCGTTTTGTCGGCGTATCAGCGCCGAGACGTGCTTATTCTTATAATTATTGTCGAAATAATAGTAGAAATTTTTGTATTTTATAATCTCCGAGGTAATGCTTTTTGTGAAGGAGTTTTTGTACTTATCGCTCGTGCAGTAATAATCGGTCGAAAAGGTCGCGTCGTCCATATATCCGTTATGATTGTTATTTGTGGAAACCTTTTTGAGCTGAGAGTCGCTGATTAAAAAATATTTATGCGAAACATATCCCTCGTTGTCAGGCTTGGGATCGTCGCCGGTGATGTCGACATTATACCATTTACCGGAAAGCTTTACGTAATTCCAACAGTGGAGCGCGCTTGTGTTATTGATAGTCTTGCTCTCCACTCCAAGCTTGGACATAAGATAACAAAACGCTCTCGAATATCCCTCGCAAATAGCCTTGCCCTCGACCATACATCCGTACGCGGTAAAGGACAACAGACTCTTTTGCTTATACTCACAATGAACCGCGAGTCTGTCGTGGATAATCAGCGCCTTGTCAAAGCTGCTCAGCGAGCTGCTTATACCGCTTAAAAACGATTTGACCGCCTTGTTAAACTTTTTGGTCATAGACGGAATTTTGTCAAAATCGCAAATATATGTCGGGGTTATGTACTGAATCGCTCCTGTAAATTTATTGTATTTATAGTTTATCTGCGACGCGTCTACATAGAAAATATCAGGATTATCGAACACAGCCGACTTAAAAGCGTAGACTATATTATTCTGCGAAATGCCGTATTCCGAGACATCTATAACCGGCTCCTTATTTCTGAGAGCTTTGGCTATATAATCCTCTACGCCGGGATAGTAGCTATCTATAACAGGTACAAAACTATGTATTTTCGCGTCCTCAGCCGATGCTGTCAGCGGAGAAAACAGACACCCGCTTACAACAATTATTGATACTAAAACCAACGATATAACTTTCTTCATATAAATCTCCATAGCCTTTCAAGCCCATAAACAACTGCCCAAAAAAACTGAGCGAATAGTTTAAACTAATAGTGTAATACACACTATCCTTAACATTAATTATACCGATAAAAGAGATAATTTCAAGAAAATTTCAAAAAATTTACATAATACTATTGACAAATCAAATATCTAATGCTATTATACCTATAAAGTTAGTAGGTTAACTAAGTTTTAACTAACGGAAAGGTATTATTATGAATTATTATCAGGAAAGAGAGCGATGTTGACTCCGTGCCATCGGAATATCAAATGATTAAATTATTATGAATTAAGGAGACAAGATTATGAAAATCTATAATAAAATTACCGACATTATCGGAAACACACCGTTACTTGAACTCACAAACTACGAAAAGGCTAACAACCTTGAGGCAAAAGTCGTAGGAAAACTCGAATACTTTAACCCTGCAGGCAGCGTAAAAGACAGAATCGCAAAGGCTATGATAGACGAGGCCGAGAGCAAGGGCGTTATCAAAGAAGGCGCTGTAATCATCGAGCCTACAAGCGGAAACACAGGTATCGGTCTTTCGGCTGTGGCATCGTCGAGAGGCTATCGAATCATCCTGACAATGCCGGAAACAATGAGCGTCGAGCGCAGAAATCTACTCAAAGCCTACGGCGCCGAGTTGGTACTCACCGACGGTTCAAAGGGTATGAAGGGCGCTATTGAAAAAGCGAATCAGCTTGCCTCGGAAATTGAAAACAGCTTCATTCCCAGCCAGTTTACTAATCCGGCGAATCCCGAAACACATTACAAAACCACAGGCCCCGAAATCTGGAACGATACCGACGGAAAAGTCGATATCTTTGTGGCAGGCGTAGGCACTGGCGGCACGCTTTCGGGAGTTGGAAAATACCTGAAGAGCCAAAATCCCGATATCAAGGTAGTAGCGGTTGAGCCGGCTACCTCCCCCGTGCTCTCCAAGGGTACACCCGGTCCGCACAAAATTCAGGGTATAGGCGCGGGATTTGTTCCCGACACGCTTAACACTGAGATTTACGACGAGATTATCACGGTAGAAAACGAGGACGCCTTCA
>CADAEZ010000059.1 GCA_902787145.1 uncultured Ruminococcus sp. | reverse complement strand
GGGATGAAAGTCTTTCGGCTGATTCGGGGTCAAATTCTCTCAACATATCGAGCAAATGACCAACACCTTGTTCTTCGGATGTAGCTTCGAGCTCCTTTCTGAGCTCTAAATCAGAGCTGTTCTCGGTGAAATCAATCCCCTTAATAAGCGAGTCAATATAAAGTCCTGTGCCTCCGCAGATTATTGGAAGCTTTCCCCTGCCGAGTATATCATCTATTATTTTTGTTGCGTCGAGGACATACTGACCTACCGAATAAGTTTTTTCCGGGTCAAGAAAATCAATCATATGATGTTCGATTCCGGACATTTCTTCTGCAGTCGGTTTTGCGGTCGCGATGGACATATTCTTGTATATCTGCATACTGTCGGCCGATACTACCTCGCCGTTGTATTTTTTCGCAAGCTCAACAGCGAGCGAGGTTTTGCCTGATGCAGTGGGACCCGCAATTACAATAAGCTTAGATTTCATTTTACACTCTTCCGAACTGTTTTTCAAGTTCATAACGTGTGATAACTGTACACACAGGTCTACCGTGAGGGCAATACCTGAGGGATTTATCCTCGTCAACTTTTCCGGCTAAATCAATAAGCTCCTGCTGAGTACTTATATTTCCGCCCTTTACCGCGGAACGACAGGCTACGTTATGATAAATCCAATCCATTTTTTCAGAGCGGATATCAGTTTTGTTCTGCGCAATATAACCCGCCATTTCTATAACAGACGATTCGATATCTTCGAACGGCAGATACTGCGGAGCGGCACGTACAATCAGAGTGCCGTTACCGAAGTCATCCACATCAAAGGCGCATTCGCTGAACATATCAAGATTACTTATAGCCGCCTCATAATCATTTTTGTTGAGTAGAACTCTGACCGGTTCAAGTAAGACCTGAGAAAAACCGGCGCCTCTCTCTTTCTTTAATCGCTCGTATATCATACGCTCGTGAGCAGCGTGCTTATCAATCAGAACAAGTTCTTTGTCGTTCTTTTCCACGATTATATATGTATTAAATGCCTCACCAACTAACCTTAGCTTGTTTTCAGGCATAACAAATAGCTTTTCGGGTTCTTTTTCTTCCTTGATAACCGGTTGCGGTTTTATGTTTTTAACCGGTTTATCTTCGGATACAATTTCTGTATCAATCGACTCAAGCTTTATTTTATCAACCTTATTGTCCAGACCTATTTGTTTTTTTACAGCATTGTCGGAATAAACATCAAAGGGATTCTTAATATCCGATAAAGTCGCGGAATTTCCGTTATTTATAGACGGCTGAATTTTTCTGACAACTTGATCAAGCTCACTGAAAGGATCGTTTTTGTCAGCTACAGGCTTAACCGTTTCTTTCTTATCAAAAACAACCGGTGTAGCCACAAAAGGCTTTGGCTTTCTTATATCGCTAAAGGCATTGTCGGATGTAATGTTATTAAAAGTTATATGTTTTTTCTCGTCATTTTGGTTGAGTGAGGTTTTTACCGCATGGTAAACAGCGTCAAATACCGGTCTCTCATTTATAAATCGAACCTCAATCTTTGAGGGATGGACATTGACGTCAATAGCTTCGAAAGGCACTGTAAGATGAAGCACGCAGGCAGGAAACTTGCCAACCATAACGCTGCCCTTGCAGGCTTCCTCAAGAGCTACGGATGCGGTTCTTGAGCGAACATATCTTCCGTTAATAAAGAAATTCTGCATACTTCTGTTAGGTCTGGAATTTATGGGTTTCGAGATATATCCACGGATTTTTATACCTTCCAATTCATAGTTAACAGGCATTAATCCGTCGGCAAAATCCTTGCCGAACACTGAATAAATAGCTGACTTGAGCTTATTATCTCCGGAGGTTCTGAGGACACGTTTTCCGTCCCGAATAAAGGTCAGCGCTATTTCCGGATGAGACAAAGCAATTTTATCTATCACATTAGCGACAGCGTTTCCCTCTGCCCTGTCTTTTTTCAGAAATTTCATTCTAGCCGGAATATTGTAGAATAAATCCCTTATGATGATTGTAGTACCGACGGGACATCCGGCGTCGTCAAGCGATATTTCTTCTCCGCCGTCAATCTCATAGGAAGTGCCGAGTTCCTCCGAGTTGTGTCTTGTAAGTAACTGCAATCTTGATACAGAGGAAATAGAAGACAATGCCTCACCTCTAAATCCGAGAGTGGATATACTGTCGAGGTCGTTTTCGAGCTTTATCTTGCTGGTAGCGTGGGGTAAGAACGCGAGCTTTACGTCGTCGCGCATAATACCGCAGCCGTTGTCGGTTACTCTCATAAATGTGATGCCGCCGTTTTGAATCTCGATTGTTATGTCGTCGGCTCCGGCGTCGATTGAGTTTTCTATAAGCTCCTTTATAGCGGAAGCAGGACGCTCAACAACTTCACCTGCCGCGATAAGCTCGGCAACGTGTTTATCAAGAACATTTATGACACCCATTTATTTCACCACCTATATCATATTCTTCAACTCATACAATAAGTTCATAGCCTCAATCGGAGTAAGAGTATTGAGGTCTACATTAGAGAGTTTGTCCGCTATAGCGTTATTCATACCCGGAATAAGGCTGAGCTGTTCGCTCTCTTCAATTTTGTTAACAGTTTTTTTCGGAACATCCGAACTCTTCCCGCTTTCGAGGTCAGATAGGATTTCCTTTGCTCTTTCAATTATTTTATCGGGGAGTCCGGCAAGCTTAGCCACTTCGATGCCGTAGCTGTCGTCTGCTCCTCCGGGGACTATTCGTCTGAGGAAAGTTATATCATCGCCGTGCTTTTTAACAGCGATATTATAGTTGTTTACGCCGTCAATAATATCTTCCATAACGGTAAGCTCGTGATAATGAGTCGCAAACAAAGTCTTGGCTCCGAGCTTCTTTTTATCGGCGACATATTCGAGAACCGCTCTCGCAATACTCATACCGTCAAAAGTCGAGGTACCTCGACCTATTTCATCAAGAATGAGCAGGGACTTTCCGGTAGCGTTCGATACAATATGGGCAACCTCGCTCATTTCAACCATAAATGTAGATTGTCCGGACGCAAGATCGTCAGAAGCGCCTACTCTGGTGAATATACTGTCAACAATTCCGATTTCCGCGGAAGATGCCGGAACAAAGCTGCCTATCTGCGCCATAAGCACAATAAGAGCTACCTGTCGCATATATGTAGACTTTCCTGCCATATTAGGGCCGGTTATAATAGCTACTCTGTTGGCGTCACAGTTGAGGAAAACATCGTTAGGTACAAACGGAGCGCCCTTCAGTAGCATTTCAACAACCGGATGGCGACTGTCCTTCAGGATAATATTATCGCCTAAATTGACGTCCGGACGTACATATCTGTTATCGGCCGCGACATTGGACAGCGAACACAATACATCAAGATTCGAAATAGCCCTGGCTGTTGTTTCGATTCTCTCAAGCTGAGAAGAAACTTGTTTTCTTATACTGTCAAAAATCCGATATTCAAGCGCGACAGACTTATCCTTTGCGCCGAGGATTCGGCCTTCTATGGTCTTTAATTCCTGAGTAATATATCTTTCACAGTTTGTCAGGGTCTGCTTGCGGATGTAAGTCTCGGGAACCATATCCTTGTAGGAGTTAGTAACCTCAATATAATATCCAAATACACGGTTATAACCAATTCTAAGCTTAGGAATACCGGTAAGCTTTCTCTGTTCTTCCTCAATTTTTGACAGAAGGCCTGTTGAGTCGTTCATATCGGAGCTGACCAGGTCGAGCTCCTCGTTATATCCGCGTTTTATCATACCGCCTTCTTTTACCGAAAACGGCGGTTCCTCCACAATAGCGTCGTCTATGAGCTTAAACATATCCTCCAGCGGATCAAGCTGCTTGTAGAGTGTACGTAAAAGCGAAGAACGACAATCCTTGAGCAGTTCTTTAATCTGCGGAAGCTTTTCGAGAGCTGAACAAAGCGAACGCAACTCTCGCGCGTTAGCCGAGCCGTATACAATCTTTGTCATTATTCTCTCAATATCGAATATACCGACAAACGCCGCGGTAAGGTCAAGCCTGAGAACAGTTTCGTTAACAAGCTCCTCTACCGCGCTCTGACGGTTAATAATTGTAGTGACGTTCATCAGAGGCTTTTCTACCCAGCTTCTGAGCAAACGTTTTCCCATAGAAGTCTTGGTTTTGTCAAGCACCCAAAGCAGCGAGCCTTTCTTCTCCTTGTTAAGCATGGTCCGGGTGAGTTCAAGGTTCCTCTGGGTGTTGAAGTCGAGCTTCATAAATTGATTCTCGGAGAAAAGATTAATATGATTAATCCTCTCAAGTCCGTTTTTCTGAGTATCCTTAAGATAATTTATAAGAGCTCCGAGCGTGCTTATAAGTATTTTTCTGCTATCAATGAGCTTATAGTCATCTCCGAACTGTCGCTTAACTACATCGTCACAAATCATATAAGCAAAGTTCTCGTCGGGCAGCATTTCGACAGATGTGGAGAGTTTTTCTTTGATAAACGGAGCGAGTTCCTTTATCTTTACCACGTCTCCGCCTATAAGTATTTCTCTGGGATTGTAGCTTGAAAGCTGACTTTTTAGTTTTTCAAAGCTGTTTTTTTCTTTGAATTCGGTAGCGTATAATTCTCCTGTAGAAATATCACAGAAACAAACAGCGATTTCGGCTCCCTCGGAATAAATACAGCTTATATAGTTGTTCTTGCTTTCGTCAAGCATACTGCTCTCGATAACAGTACCGGGAGTAACAACCCTGACAATATCCCTCTTAACGATATTTTTGGCCTTTGACGGGTCTTCCATCTGTTCGCATATAGCGACCTTGTAGCCTTTCTGAACCAATCGAGCAATATAACTCTCGCAGCTATGATAAGGAACTCCGCACATCGGAGCCCTTTCCTCCAGACCACAGTCACGTCCGGTTAAAGTGAGTTCAAGTTCTTTTGACGCAAGCTTAGCGTCCTCAAAGAACATCTCATAGAAATCTCCTAAACGAAAGAAAAGGATAGAGTCTTTGTTTTCTTCTTTAATTTTAAGATATTGCTGCATCATCGGAGACAGCTGTCCCATAAACTCACTTCCTTGTTGTCATTCTGAAATAATTATCCGCATCCGCCGCATGTCGAGCAACTGCCTGTACAGGACGGATCATAATCGGTAGTCTCGGGATCCTCGCCCTGAGCGCAGTTCTGGATTATGGTAACAATTCTTGTGACAATCTGGTCAAATTCCTGCTTTGACTCATTATAGTCTTTCATATGCTGATTGGACATAATGTCAGAATAGACCTTCTGCATCTCTCGGTTTAATTCGGCAATCTTCTCGCCGTCCTTGTCAACTTTCTGAGTTTCAACATTAATTGCCAGTCTCTTAAGGTTAAACTCTTTAATATTTGTCTGTAATACCTCGTCCGAATCAGCAAGCTTTTCAGCCTCGTGAAGCTTGATATAAGCCTCGTTTTGCTGTAAAAGTCTGCCGATTTCTCTGGCGTGTTCTATAATTTTATCCATTTTTAAGTTCTCCTTTTAATATCCAGTTGCCGGCTTCGGTAACGCTGACATTTTGAAATGTACCGATTAGCTCTGCCGGAGCCTTGGTTTCAACAATAATATTACCCGAAGTCCTCGCGTTAATAATCGAGTCTTTGCCCTTTTCGCTTTCCAAAAGAACCTTTTGTGTTGTACCTACCATAGAGGCGCAGCGTTTTGAGGCTATTTCCTCCTGAACGTCAAGCAGTTCTCTGAACCACTTTGATTTTTCGGCAGCGGAAATCGGGTCATCCATCTTAGCAGCAGGTGTACCTACTCTGGGTGAGTAAATGAAAGTAAACAGAGATGTAAACTCCACTTCTTTAATCAAAGAAAGAGTTTGCTTAAAATCTTCATATGTCTCGCCCGGAAAGCCAACAATAACATCGCTGGTAAGACTGACATCAGATATTTTATCTTTAGCGTAATTTACTATATCAAGGTATTTTGCCCTGTCATAGTGACGGTTCATCTGCTTAAGCACTCTGTCCGAGCCACTCTGGAACGGAAGATGCAGATGCTTGCTAATATGCTTTGACTGAGCAATTGTATCTATTAGCTCGTGAGTACAATCCTTTGGATGAGATGTCATAAACCTCAGCCAGTAATCCCCGTCAATATCATCAATCTCTTTTATCAGCTCGGCAAAAGAAACTCCATCTTTCAGATTCTTTCCGTAAGAATTTACGTTTTGACCGAGAAGTGTAATATCCTTGTAGCCCGCTTCTATCATCTCACGCGCTTCTTTTAGGATTATATTCTTCTCACGGCTTCTCTCTCTGCCTCTTACGTACGGAACGATACAATAAGTACAAAAGTTGTTGCAACCATACATAATAGGCAGCCAACCTTTTATACTACCATCTCGCTTAATCGGGATCCCCTCGTGAATCAGGCTGTCATCGTTATCCCTGAGATATACTCTCTTTCCGCTTGTAAGTGATTTATACAGAAGCTCCGGGAACTTATGCATAGCGTGAGTTCCGAAAACCAATCCGACATACGGAAAACTCTTGTACATTCTGTCGGCGATATGTTTTTGCTCCATCATACAACCGCAGAGAGCTATTAGAGTGTCAGGATGTTTACGTTTTAGGTTCTTGAGCGCCCCGACATTACCGAAAACCCTGTCCTCGGCGTGCTCACGAACCGCACAGGTGTTAAAAAGAATAAAATCGGCATTATCAGGTTTGTCCTCAAAGATGAATCCCGCCATACTGAGCATACCCTTGATTCTCTCGCCGTCGGCGACATTCTGTTGGCAACCGTAGGTATGAATATACGCAACAGGGTTCTCCCCTCTTTTTCGAACCTGCATTATCTCGTAAACCAGAGAAAGAAACTCTCCCTGATCAGAATCAAAATCATTTATTGTTGTGAATTTTTCTATCAAGACAAATTGCCCCAATCTAATCTACTATCCTTAATACTATATCATAAAATATCTTTATTTACAATAGATTTCTCAGTATTATTTCAATATTTTGTGTTTAAATTCTATTATCGCACAATATCTGCGTATGTCGACGGAATATTGCCCACTATTACAGTCTGACTTACCTCGTAATCCGTCTTATATCTTGTTTGTTCTCTATATTCAGGACTTATAGTAACAATATCTGCTTCAACTGTCAGTTTTATATGATGTACAGTCTGGTTTACTCCACCGCTGTCAAAACTGCTCCTGAATCCGCAATTAACCGAACCCGTAAGAATAAAACTAATTTCAACAGGAGGACCCAGGGTCGACAACATTGTAATATCTGTAAATGAACCCAACGGTAGCGAAAACGAATAGCTTCTATGTTTATCGAGCTCTTTTTGAATCATTAGCATAGTATCAGTTTTTAACCTGTTTATCGACACGGTATCGGTCGAGATCGAATTTACATCACCACTTAAGTTATTATTGATACCTGAAAACTTTACGTTCTTATACTTATTCAATACTTTTCCGACGCAGCGGTTGATTATCCTTGCAGAAATAGTTTTCGACTGTTTTTTTACGCATTTGGCTGTAAAAGGAACAGCCTGAATCTCGAATAATACTGTAAGTAAAATAAGCAGCGCAACTGCAATTATTAAATACTTTTTTACTTTTCTTCCAAGTTGACTTTTAGTTTTATACAGCAAAACAACACCCCTCGTTATACTATAACGAGGGGTGTAATATAGTTACATTAAAATTCTATTGACTCAGGATTGCAAGCTTCACAATCCGGATCACAGCAATCGCAAACCTCATCGGAGAAAAGGCTTGTAAAATCAAACTCAAGCTCATTACCGCAATTCGGGCAGGAAATCTCGCCCTCGAGAAGAGTATCCTCATCAACTACAATCTCGGCTCCGCAATCGGGACACTTAACCTCGTAGTCAGGATTTTCCTCATCTTCAAACTCGTAATCCTCATCATCATATTCATCATACTCATCCTCGAACATAGCGTCCTCAAGCATACTGATATGATCATACAGTCCGCCGATTTCGGCTGACATATCAAAGATAAGGTCGAGCATACCGTCAATAAGCTTGCCTTCGGGTTTAGTCTTGTCCAAATCAAGACCGTCAGCCAAACCTCTTAAGTAAGCGGCTCTTTCGTTAGTTAACATATAAACCTCACTGATTATGCACGTCCGAGATACTCGCCTGTACGTGTATCAATCTGGATAATTTCTCCTTCGTTGATAAAGAGAGGCACTTTAACCTCGGCGCCTGTCTCTACAGTAGCCGGTTTTGTAGCGTTTGTAGCAGTATTGCCGGCAAATCCGGGATCTGTCTTTGTAACCTCAAGTTCTACAAAGTTAGGCGGCTCTACGCCGAATACATTGCCCTTGTAGGAAAGAATCTTACAAATCATATTCTCCTTGACAAACTTAAAGTTGTCACCGAGAACAGAAGCGTTAATCGGAAGCTGCTCCCAAGTCTCTGTATCCATAAAGTAATAGAGCTCGCCGTCGTTGTAGCTGTACTCCATATCCTTACGGTCTACAAAAGCCTTAGGATACTTATCGTTAGGGTTGAAAGTTTTTTCAACAACGGAGCCTGTAATAACATTTCTGATTTTTGTTCTTACAAAAGCTGCGCCTTTACCCGGTTTTACGTGCTGAAACTCAATAATAGAAACAACCTGACCATCCATTTCGAATGTAACGCCGTTTCTGAAATCACCTGCAGAAATCATAATTTAACCTCCTAAAATCACACAAAAATGCAATTTGACATAATCATCATAATAATTATACATAATTTACCGATAAAATGCAACCCTTATACGATAATTAGTTCCTTACTTATTGTCGCAAAGTTTTTATATCCGTCATTTTTTACGAGAACCATATCCTCAATACGTACTCCGAACTTTTCTTCTATATAAATTCCGGGCTCAACAGTGATTACCATATTCTCGCTTAGAATCCTGTCGCCTCTGGTGTTGACATATGGCTGCTCGTGGATATCGAGTCCGACTCCGTGACCGGTTGAGTGGCCGAAGTTTTTCCCGTATCCCGCGTTCTCTATAATATCTCTGGCGGTTTTATCCACATCAAAAGCCTTTACTCCCGCTCTCACCTTTGATAAAGCGCTAAGCTGAGCGTTAAGCACAATGTTGTATATTTCTCTCTGCTCGTCACAGCAGGACTTTACGGCAACTGTACGCGTCATATCGCTGTGATAGCCCTCGTACTGAGCTCCGATGTCCATAGTAAAAAAGTCGCCCTCACTGATTATTCCGTCAGTCGGTACACCGTGAGGCAGAGATGTCTTTTTGCCTG
>CADAEZ010000058.1 GCA_902787145.1 uncultured Ruminococcus sp. | reverse complement strand
CTTTCTGGCGAACATCGGGATAAGCAGGAAGATTCCGAAGTAAGAAAGCCACGCGAGGCTCTTGTCTGTAGTCGGGTCAGTCTGCTGCGGAGCTGCCTGCTGATACTGCTGAGGAGCTGCCTGCTGTGGAGCATACTGCTGTACGGGCTCCTGCTGGGGAACTGCCTGCTGTACAGGTTCCTGCTGGGGAACTGCCTGCTGAGCCGCGCCGCAAGCCGGGCATACAGCCGCGCTGTCATCTATCTGCTGACCGCAGTTTCTGCAAAATGCCATAGTGTTATTCTCCTTTGAAAACAAATTTGTATTACTACCGTATAATTATAAATCATTATAAAACAGGTGTCAACGAATCGGAATAAACTTTGTATGTAACAACAAAGGACTTTTTACACCGCTTTTTCGTGTTGTGCATTTTAACGAAGTAAAGCGTTACCCGTCGTCGGTTTTATCTTCCTTGATCTGCTCGATAAGCAGCTTCAGGAATTCTTCGTCATCCTTTTTCTTCTCCTTGGCTTCGTTAAGACTGCCGGAGATTGTAACACAGCCTGTGCCGGTTATAACCGACAACAGCCACACGGTAATCGACGGCACAAGATTAAAGCCTCGGTCCGACATAACGAACCCAAGCAAAACTCCGAGCAAAACGCCAATTATGATAATCGAAATACCGACAAAAAACAGAATATCGGGCAGTTTTTTATGTTTCATAACAGTTACCTCTGTATGTATTCTACCCCAATCTCTCCGTGTTTGCAAACATTCGCGGGATTTTTGTATAATCACACAAAAGCCGTATACAATATTTATGTAAATCAACGAAATAATAGCAGTTGAAAAAGCATACGTTTTGTGATAGAATGTAGATACTGACACGGAAAAGTTTTTTAGTTATCAGTTTTCAGTTATCAGTGGACAGTGAATGTCGGGTAGATAGAAACCAGCAATATATTTAGTTTGTGCCCGACAGAATTTATATGCAAGCTCCGCTTGCGAAGTATACTAATACGGTCGGAAAACAGAGTATTCTTACAGAAACCACTGTCTGCTCGACCGCCACTAATCACTGACAACTTAAATATCTCTTTGACGTGAAAGGCAATCTACCGTAAAACTATTTGTAGCCGTGCCTGTCAGCGCGGCTATTTTCTTTATCAGAGGTGAAATAATGGAAACCAGAGTAGCGGTAATCAGCATTATACTCGAAAACTCAGCCTCGATCAACGAGGTAAACAAGCTGATAAGCGACTGCAGCGACTACGTGGTCGGCAGAATGGGAATCCCCTACAAAAAGCGAGGACTCTCGATAATCAGCATTGTAATCGACTCGCCGCAGGACGTGATATCCACACTTTCCGGCAAGCTCGGCAGGCTGGACGGAGTGTCCACAAAGACAGCGTACTCAAAATATGTATTCAATGACTGAGCTGATTAAGAAGCTCCAAAAAAACCGAACCCTCACAAAGAATGAGTTTATAAAGCTTTTGCGCTGTGAGGGCGCGGATATGGAGCTGCTGAGAAAAACCGCCGAGGCTGAGCGGATCGGGATATACGGAAAAGACGTCTATATACGCGGACTGATTGAGTTCACAAACTTTTGCAGGCAGGACTGCCTCTACTGCGGAATCCGCCGCTCAAACAAGAACTGCCGAAGGTTCAGGCTGACGGACGGAGAAATCCTTTCCTGTTGCGACGAGGGTTATCGCCTTGGATTCCGTACTTTTGTACTTCAAGGCGGCGAGGATCCGTATTTTTCGGACGATAAAATCTGCGCGCTCATAGAACAAATAAAGCATAAATACCCCGACTGCGCGCTGACCCTGTCAATCGGCGAAAAGCCAAAGCAGAGCTACCGGCGCTTCTTTGACAGCGGAGCCGACAGGTTTTTGCTCAGGCACGAAACCGCCGACAAGGCTCACTACGAAATGCTGCACCCAAGCTCGCAAAGCTATGATAACCGAATGCGATGTCTGCGCGACCTAAAGGAAATCGGCTATCAGGTCGGCTGCGGATTTATGGTCGGCTCGCCGTACCAGACGGACGAATGTCTTGCCGAGGATTTGATCTTCCTCAGTGAATTCAAACCGCATATGATAGGTATAGGCCCTTTTATACACCACAGCGACACGGTTTTCCGCGATTATCCGGACGGCACCCTCGATATGACGCTGAGGCTGCTGTCGATAATCCGCGTAATGATGCCGAGTGTGCTGCTGCCTGCGACCACGGCGCTCGCCACAATTGACCCTAAGGGGCGCGAAAAGGGAATTTTAGCCGGAGCAAATGTAGTAATGCCCAACCTGTCTCCCGTCGGTGTAAGAAAGGACTACAGCCTCTACGACAACAAGGTCTGCACCGGTGAGGAAAGCGCTCAGTGTATGAACTGCCTGAGCCGAAGGATTGAGAGCATAGGATATAAAATAGCTGTTTCCAGAGGGGATAGTTTGGTTTAGCCCTGTACCCCTTTTTAAAGGGGTAAAAATCGTTAGCCCAAAGGGCTCGATTTTTGGGGATGAGTCAGCGAAGCGGTCACATACAGCGAGGCTTCAACCCATCTGCTATCACCTCTTTGGGATAAACCCTTCCAAACTTGCTCTTTGGGAAAAGTTATCCCCCAAAATCAAAGATTTTGACCCCTTTAAAAAGGGGTACAATAAGGAGAAATATATATGTACAATCCAAAATCACTGAAGGCGGAGGAGTTTATCGACCATAACGAGATACTCGATACTCTTAAATACGCCGATGAAAACAAAGATAACCTGGAGCTTGTCGACAGCCTGCTCGACAAGGCCGCTCAGCTAAAGGGACTTACTCACAGGGAAGCGTCTGTACTGCTCGCCTGCGAGGACGAGAGCAGAATAAAGAAGATGTACGCCCTTGCCGAGCAGATAAAAAAGGACTTTTACGGCAACCGTATCGTTATGTTCGCGCCGCTGTACCTTTCTAACTACTGCGTAAACGGCTGCGTCTACTGTCCCTATCACCTGAAAAACAAGCACATCTGCCGCAAAAAGCTCACTCAGGAGGAAATAAAGCAGGAGGTTATTGCCCTCCAGGATATGGGCCACAAGCGCCTCGCGATTGAGGCAGGTGAGGATCCCGTAAACAATCCGATTGAGTACATACTGGAATCCATAAAGACAATCTACAGCATAAAGCACAAGAACGGCGCTATCAGGCGCGTCAACGTCAACATTGCCGCCACAACCGTGGAGAACTACCGAAAGCTCAAGGAGGCCGGAATCGGCACCTACATCCTCTTCCAGGAGACCTATCACAAGGAAAGCTACGAAAAGCTTCATCCCACTGGTCCCAAGCACAACTACGCGTATCATACCGAGGCGATGGACAGAGCTATGGAGGGCGGTATCGACGACGTAGGACTCGGAGTTCTTTTCGGACTTGAGCTATACCGCTATGAGTTCGCGGGACTGCTTATGCACGCCGAGCATCTTGAGGCGGTACACGGCGTAGGTCCCCATACAATCAGCGTTCCGCGTATAAAGAAAGCCGACGATATCGACCCCGACGTTTTTGACAACGGTATTTCGGACGAAACCTTCGGCAAAATCTGCGCGCTTATAAGAATCTGCGTACCATACACCGGTATGATTATCTCCACAAGAGAGAGCGAGCAGGTTCGCGATAAGGTTATCCACTACGGAGTATCGCAGATAAGCGGCGCGTCCAAAACCTCAGTCGGCGGTTACGCGGAGGACAGCGAGCCCGAAAATTCGGAGCAGTTCGACGTCAGCGACCACCGCACACTCGACGAAGTTGTCAACTGGCTGATGCGCAACGACTACATACCGTCCTTCTGCACAGCCTGCTACCGTGAGGGCAGAACCGGCGACCGCTTTATGACCCTGTGCAAAAACCGCCAGATCCAGAACTGCTGTCACCCCAACGCGCTGATGACGCTAAAGGAATACCTTATGGACTACGCGAGCGAGGATACCAGAAAGCTCGGCGAGGCTATGATAGAAAAAGAACTGGACAACATACCCAACGAAAAGGTAAGGCAAGTGTGCCGCGAACACCTTGTCGACATAGAAAACAACAAGAGGGATTTCAGATTCTGAGGTGATACATATGACAACCTTAAACGACACACCGTCCGCCAACAGACTGCACATCGGATTTTACGGCAAGCGTAACTCCGGCAAGAGCTCGCTGATCAACGCATTCGCCGGTCAGGACGTCAGCATTGTATCCGAAATCGCCGGCACTACCACCGACCCGGTCAACAAGGCTATGGAAATCCACGGACTCGGAGCCTGCGTGCTGATTGACACGGCGGGATTCGACGACATAGGCGAGCTGGGAAAGATCCGCGTTGAAAAAACCGAAAAAGCTGCCGAAAAAACCGACATTGCCGTCATACTTTTCTCCGGCGACGACATCACGCTCGAATGTATGTGGTACGAGTTTTTCCGGGACAAAAACATCCCCGTCATTCCCGTGGTCAGCAAGGCTGATATGCTGATAAACGGCGCGGCATACGTATTTAAGGTGCGAAACAAAATCGGCGAAAAGCCAATCCAGGTCAGCGCGGTCGAAAAAAGCGGACTCGAAAAGCTCAAAAACGAACTCGTCCGCCTTATGCCGACTGACTACGACGCGCCGACTATCACAGGCTCATTGTGCGCCGAGGGCGACTCGGTTCTTCTCGTAATGCCGCAGGATATCCAGGCGCCAAAGGGCAGGCTGATTCTGCCGCAGGTACAGACAATCAGGGAGCTGCTCGACAAAAAATGCCTTGTGACCTGCTGTACCGCTGACAAAATGACCGACAGCCTGAACTCTCTGAAACAGCCTCCGAAGCTGATTATAACCGACTCACAGGCGTTTAAGTTCGTATACGAAAACAAGCCCGAAAGCAGTATGCTGACTAGCTTTTCGGTGCTTTTCGCGGCATACAAGGGCGACCTCGACTATTACATTGAGGGCGCAAAGGCGATAGACAAACTTACGAAAACAAGCCGTGTACTGATTGCGGAATGTTGTACCCACGCGCCGCTGAGCGAGGATATCGGCAGAGAGAAAATCCCGAAGATGCTGCGAGAGCGCTTTGGCGAAGGACTCGCGATTGATATGGTGTCCGGCACCGATTTTCCCGACAACCTAAAACCCTACGACCTGATAATCCAGTGCGGCGGATGTATGTTTAACCGCAAATACATTATGAACCGCACCGATAAGGCCAAGGAACAAAACGTCCCGATGACAAACTACGGCGTAACCATAGCTCACATCACCGGGATACTGGATAAGATATCGAGATAATTTTTCAAACAAAAAAGAGCTGCGTGGCAGCTCTTTTTTTGATAAGTGATAAGTTACAAGTGGTCAGTGATGGTCGTGAAGACAGAAAGTTTTGTGATAAGTGTTTGTTTCCCGACCATATTAGTATGCTTCGCAAGCGAAGCTTGCATAAAAATTCTATCGGGCACAGAAGTGTATTATTATATCAATTATTCTGCCCGACATCCGCTTGCCACTGACAACTAATCACTGATCACTCTTTATTTATATACATTTTCTTGCACTGCGTCGGAGTGGTGCCGTATACCTTTTTGCACATACTTATAAACGACTTGACGTTCGGAAATCCGTTTTCCATCGCGGCGTCAGTTACCGAGACATTCTCCGTTACCATATCCTTCAACGCGTGCTCCAGACGGACGGAGTTGAGGTAGTTTACAAAGCTGATTTCGGTTACGGCCTTAAAATACTTTGAAAAATACGCCGGCGAAAGTCCCACCAGCGCCGCCATATCGTTGAGGGTTATCTCGTCCCTGTAGTTGTCGCCGATATACTCGATAACCATTTTGGCATAGCGGAAATTCAGGCCGTTTTTCTTTTTTATGCTGATTCTCTTTTGCTGTTTGCAGTAGCTAAGGAGGTTGAAGTAGATTTTGTGGAGTTCGACGTTCTTCTCAAGAGCGACGAACTCGCTGTTATCCGAGCACAGGTCGTACAGCGTCTGCATAGAGGCTTTTATCTCTTCCTTAGCGGTTTTGTCCAACTCCAAATCGAAGAATACGGTGTCGATCTTTTTGTAGAACTGCTTGGCGTAGTCGTAGGAGAGCTGCAAAACCAGATATTCGTTAATCCGCTCGGCGTCGTCAACATCGACAATATGAACTTCTTCGGAGTTTACGACGACTACATCACCGCTGTTAACTTCACTGAGCCTGCCGTTGCGGGTCATCCGGATTGAGCCGTCGATCATATACAAGAGTTCGATTTCCCTGTGCCAGTGCAGCTTTGTACAGCAACGCCATCCGGGCTTTTTTGCGGCAAGATTTTAGCCGGGAGGTTATCCTCGTATTTTATTGTTTCAAATGAGTATTTCATAAAAGTTCGCCTGCGTAAACAAAGAGCAACTATCATACGACGTTGCCCGGTAAAATATAATAATTTAAAACTTCTAAACTATTTCCATTATATAACATTTTACGTCATTTTTAAAGGAAAAATAAGCGATTTATTTGTCATTTTTTATCTTTTGTCGATTATGACGGTTTTTTACATCGCGACAAAACGGCGTCTGTGATTCATTAAGCTATGTGACTTGCAGCGTAGCTTTGAGCATACAAAATATTTTGACCGGATTAATTGCTGTATCGTTCCTGTCGAAAAACTAAAGCTGCCGCGTTAAGCGACAGCTTTATAATCTTTCATATTATTTTTTAACCAAGACCTCGCAGTGTAAGGTAACTTCGTTGGATACTATGGTTATGCTCGCTTCGCCGGCGGCGATTCCGGTTATTACGCCTGTGGAGCTGACCTTTACAATATTCTCGTTTGAGGATTTCCAGGTAGTCTTTGCCGGGTCGAAATCTTTAAGAACGATCTGCTTGTTCTCGCCAACCTTTATGGTCTCGCTTGGGCTTTCGAGCTCAGGGTCAACAACCATCACATTACACTTAAGCTTGATTTTGTTCTTGACCGCGGTAATCTCAGCTGAGCCGCAGCTTACTGATGTCACAACTCCGGAGGGGCTGACCTTGGCTACGGACGGATTTGAGCTTGTCCACTTAACCGAGCCTGTGCCGCCCTTAACCGACAGAGCTGCTGTCTTTGCCGGGAAGAGGTCGAGGCTTGTCTCGGAGAGCTTCGGGTTCTTGACCGTTACCTTGCACTTGAGCGACTTTTTGCCGTATTTTGCCCTTACATAGGTTTTACCCTCTTTTACTGCGGTGATAACGCCTTTTTTGCTGACCTTTGCTATCGACTTGTCATCCGAAACAAAGGTGACTGTGCCGGTTGTAAACTTGGGCTTTAGCTCGAACTTGGTAGTGATATACATGCTCTTTTTCTTCTTGTTCAGGAAGGCCTTGGGCTTGAGCTTCTTGCCGCCGATAGTGCCGAGCTTGTACTTGTAGTAGTTGAGCACTACCCAGCCCTTCTTGCCGCTGTACTTGGTCTTGCCCCAGGTGTAGGTGTCGGTATACTTTACCTTTGTGACCTTAAGGAGCTTGTACTTTGGCACCAAAACGAGCTTTTTCTTTGTCTTGGAATCGCTGCGCAGGTAGTTCTTCTTGTTGGCGGTAAACCTTTCGTAGGTGGTAGGCGTCTTGGTAACCTTTATATCACATCTGAACTTGGTTCCGCTTACCTTAGCTACGACATAGGTTGTGCCGACCTTGTTACCCTTTACTTTTCCGGTTGAGCCTACCGAGGCTATGGCCGGATTTTTGCTCTTCCATACTATTTTTGAGTTTGTGCCGACAACCTTGAGCGTTGTATACTCGCCGGCGCAAACCTCTGTGTAGTTTTTGTTGATGTTCATCTTGTTGACGGTAACGGTACAGGTAGCCTTTCCGGTAGAGGTCTGGCAGGTGATAACCGCCGTGCCCGGACTAACCGCCGTCATCTTGCCCTTGTCGCTGACTTTTACAATGTTGGGCGCGGAGCTTGTGAACTTGGCGCCGAGGCCGTTTGTAACAACCAGAGTCTTGGACTGGTTGACGTACATATCGAGCAGGGTCGGAGACATAGTAGGCGGAAGCTGGTAGTAGACGCCCTTTATGTTACCTTCGATATAGTTACAATAGTTGAGGGCACACCAGCCCTTGGTATTCTTGAATGTTGTATATCCCCAGAGGTAGCCCTCGTTGACTTTGAACTGGGTTACCTCGATGATGTTGCCGATTGTAATTGAACCGAGCTTGGAGGAGCTTGTCGAATAGCTGCTTCTCAGCGAGAGAGCGTCAGCGGTAACCTCCCAGCTCTCAAAGGTGGACGATTCCTCGGTCACGGTACGCTTGTAGTTAGGCAGGCCGTAGCCGATTACATAGGAGCTCGTGAGGGTTCTGCTCGAGTTGGAGGTAAACTGGCACACCTTGGCGTTGGTAGCGTTACCCTCGATAACGTTGAGGTAGTTGCCGTTGATACCGACCATAATACCTACGTGAGTAGACACAGCCGAGCTGCCGCCGTCACGATAGAATACGATGTCGCCCTTTTGCGGAGTGTAGCTGCCGCCGTAATAACGGCTGTTCTGCCAGCGGCCGATAGACTTCCACCAGGCTACAGACACACTGCACGAGGAGAATCGCTTTATAACGTCGTTAGAAATTTTAGCCTGGGCGGCGCACCAGCTTACAAACATAGCGCACCACGGCTGATTAGCAAACGCGGGGTTGTACCAGTAGCCGTACTTGGTACCGCCGGAGTTCTCCTGATATCCTATCTGGGTTCTGGCTACGCCGACGATATCGTTGGCGCCGGCGCCGGTGTTTACATAGGTGTTTGGATAGCCGGTCGAAAAACCGACGGCGTCCGCCTTTTGGGGAGTAAACACTGTGAATACCGAAAGTATCAGCGTCAGTACCAGTAGAGTTGAAATTGTTTTTGTTCTGATATTAGTCATATTGTTTTCCTCTAAATCCATAATTTCGATAGCTTTTCTCTTAAAACAAACAATTTTATAATCATTCTACTCTATATGATATTTGTCCCTTTATAGTTCTAATTAGGATTATTTTATCACATTTTAGCTCTCAGGTCAACAGGATATTATTCTTATTTAGAATTTTCGCACTCTTCGTATACTTGCCCAAAAATCCCCCTGCATAATATTATATTTTTGAATGGAATTTTGTTGAATAAAATCGCGGAAAAGAACCTCTTTATTAAGGGATATATATCAATATTAGATTAGCCTACTATCGAGTACCCCTTTTTAAAGGGGTACGGTACATTGTAGGGAACGGCCTCCGTGCCGTTCCGAGGCGCGGTACAGCTATGTTGGCGAGGTTTTCTTCCGCCAAAGGCGGAAAAGTC
>CADAEZ010000057.1 GCA_902787145.1 uncultured Ruminococcus sp. | reverse complement strand
GTTTTCAAAACTCCTTTCAAATAATTAAACGCAATATGCGTTTTATCACTCTATATTATATCAAATTAAACACTCAAAGTACATATACGATTTGAACAATTTCAAAATAAAAATTTGTATATTTTTCACAGTGGGGTGTTTCGTCATCCTGAGCGGTTGCGAAGGGTAAAGCTGCATTAGCTCGTCGTCATCCTGAGCGGTGCCCGAAGGGCAGAATTGCTTTAGCTCGTCATCCTGAGCGGCCTGAGCGGTCGCGAAGCGAATTTCGCGTCAGCGAAATAGCCGAAGGACCCCACAATGACAGATGACGGTTTCTTAGTGTGCTAACATACCGCTATATATAGGAAGGGGATCCTTCGATTCCGCTGCGCTCCACTCAGGATGACGGTGGGATTTGGAAGGGGATCCTTCGATTCCGCTGCGCTCCGCTCAGGATGACGGCGGGGGATCCTTCGACTTCGCTTCGCTCCGCTCAGGATGACGGTGGGGGATCCTTCGACTTCGCTTCGCTCCGCTCAGGATGACGGTTGGGTATTGACTTTTGACCTGAACTTCTATATAATTTATCCGTTATAGTATGTTCGGTATTCTATACCCTTGGAGGCAGGTTAATGAAACAGTCAAAAAACGACACAATTGTGTCGCTTAGAGATATATTTGTAGAGTTTGACGGAGAGGTCATTTTAAATCATATCAATCTTGATATTAAAGATAAGGAGTTCGTAACCATTCTGGGTCCTTCGGGATGCGGAAAGACTACAACCCTGCGTATAATCGGAGGCTTTTTGGAGCCGCAGAGCGGCGAGGTGTTTTTTGACGGAGAAAAAATTAACGGACTGCCGCCTCACAAGCGTAACGTAAATACGGTGTTCCAGAAGTATTCGCTGTTTCCGCACCTGAACGTATACGACAATATCGCTTTTGGAATGAAGCTGAAAAAGACTCCCAAGGATGAAATAAAACGCAGAGTTAAGGAAATGCTCTCGATAGTTGACCTTAAGGGTTATGAAAAACGTTCGGTAGCTAAGCTTTCGGGCGGTCAGCAGCAGCGTGTAGCTATCGCCAGAGCGCTTGTATGTGACCCAAAGGTGCTTTTGCTCGACGAGCCTCTCGGAGCGCTCGACCTTAAGCTTCGAAAGAATATGCAGTGGGAGCTTAAGCAGATTCAACAAAAAACCAACACAACTTTTGTATATGTTACCCACGATCAGGAGGAGGCGCTCACAATGTCCGACACCGTCGTGGTTATGAACAACGGCTCGATTGAGCAAATCGGCACTCCTACTGAGGTGTATAACGAGCCTGTGTCCGCCTTTGTAGCTGATTTTATCGGCGAGGCGAACATCATCAACGGCACTATGATTGACGACTGCCGGGTTCGAATCTTGGGAGTTGAGCTTGAATGTGTGGATAAGGGCTTCGGCAAAAACGCTCCCGTGGATGTTGTGATAAGGCCTGAGGATATAGAGGTCGTATCGCCTGATCAGGCTAAGCTCAAGGGTGAAGTCACCGAGGTGGTTTTCAAGGGCGTCCACTATGAGATGACCGTGATGTCCGGCGGCTGCGAGTGGATTATTCATTCCACCGAATGTTCACCCGTGGGCTCAAAAATCGGAATGAAGATCATACCTTTTAACATACAGATTATGAACAAGATGTTCCTTGCCGAGAAGAACACCTTCTATGCCGATGTTATCTCATCAAATAAGGACGAGAACAAAATCACCGTCAGAGTCGAGGACAGCGAGTTCGATATCGAGAATCAGTACTTCGACGAGGGAGCGCGACTGGCGATTACGCTTCCGCCGACAGCCTTGTCGATTGCGGGCGACGGAGTGGGACACCTCGATGACGTGTACATAGAGTCCGTGATATTCAAGGGTGAGCACAACGAAATTATCCTGGAATCCGACCGCCAGAAGTGGCTTATGCAGAGCGACGTTGACGAGCAGGTTGCAACATATGTGCCGCTTAAGTTCGACTTTACCAAGGCGGAGTTCAGAGTTATGGAGGGCAGCGATGAGACTTAAGAGGCCCTCAATACCATATATAGCGTGGATGGCGGTATTCACAATTCTGCCGATCGCGCTAATACTCTACTACGCCTTTACGGACAGCTCCGGCAGCTTCGGTTTTGAGCCGTTTGCTAAGGCCTTCGGATATACCAATGTATTTCTAAAGAGCCTTTGGATAGCCTTTATCTCGACGGTAATCTGTCTTGTGATTTCCTATCCCGTCGGCTATTTTATGAGCCGACAGAGAAAAAGTGTCCAGAATGTGCTGACTATGTTGTTTATGATTCCGATGTGGATGAACTTTT
The DNA here is from genome assembly GCA_902787145.1 of uncultured Ruminococcus sp. Lineage (GTDB taxonomy): Bacteria > Bacillota > Clostridia > Oscillospirales > Acutalibacteraceae > Ruminococcoides. Next base: position 7,916 of record CADAEZ010000057.1, on the reverse strand, counting down.
TGCTGCGAATCTACGCTTGGATGACTCTGCTGCAAAACGGCGGCCCCATAGATATTATGCTCTCGCTGCTCGGAATCCACACAACCCTCATCGGCAACCAGGGAGCGGTAATCCTCGGTATGGTATACGAGTATCTGCCGTTTATGATACTTCCGCTCTACACCGTGATGTCCAAGATAGACAACCGTTTGATCGAGGCTGCCGAGGATTTGGGCTTCAACAAGGCTGGAGTTATGTTCAAGGTAGTTCTGCCGTTGAGCGTGCCCGGTATTATATCCGGTATCACTATGGTGTTTGTGCCGACAGCCAGCACTTTTCTCGTGGCTCAGTATTTAGGCGGCACCGACGATATAATGATCGGTGATGTAATCGACAAAATCTTCTGGAGCGACCACAACACGGGTTCTGCAATTGCGCTGATTCTGATGGTGGCGATACTGTTCTTCCTTATAATCCTGAACTTCTTCGGAGATGAGGAGGCGATCGCCACGTGAAAAAACTATCGAAAATTTACACGGGCATTGTGCTGTTCTTTATGTATATGCCCATAATCGTGCTGATAATCTTCAGCTTTAACGACGGCAAGACCACCGTGTGGAAGGGCTTTACGCTCAGGTGGTACACCGACTTGTTCCGCGACAGTCATATTATGAACGCGTTGTGGAACACACTGATAATAGCCGTGCTGGCATCGGTTATAGCGACGATACTCGGCACTGTGGCGGCTATCGGTATTAACAATTTCAGAGGTAAAAAGCGGATATTAGTCCAGAACATCAGCAATGTCTCGATTATTACTCCTGATATAGTGACCGGTGTGTCGCTTATGCTGATGTTTACTCTCGCTGGAGTTGCGTTTCACTTCCAGATGGGCTTTTGGACAGTACTGCTGGCGCATATAACCTTTTGCGCGCCCTATGTTGTGCTCAGCGTGCTGCCGAGGATCAGGCATATGGACTATTCGCTCTATGAGGCGGCGCTCGACCTTGGGTGCAACCAGTGGCAGGCGTTTCGCAAGGTTGTAATCCACGAGCTTATGCCCGGTATATTTACCGGCTTTCTTATGAGCTTTACATATTCTCTTGACGATTTTGTAATCACGTATTTTACGAGGGGAGCGACATTCCAGAACCTCTCAATTCAGATTTATACAATGACGCACCAGCGTATATCGCCGAAAATCAACGCCCTGTCGGCCTTGATGTTCGTAGCTGTTATCATACTGATGCTGATAATTAATATAAAAGACAGAAAAGAAGAAAAAAGGCTCGGTGAAAGAGCTTAGTTATTTGGAGGGTAATATGAGAAAATCAATTTGTCTGTTTCTGGCTGTAGTGCTTGCGGCGATTTCCTGCGCGGTATTTACATCCTGTTCCGGATACGAAGGTGAAATCAACGTCTATAACTGGGGCGACTATGTGTCTGACGGCAGCGGCGACGCTATGGATACTATTGCGGAGTTTGAAGCGGAATACAACATTAAGGTTAACTACACTACTTACGAGACCAACGAGGAGCTGTACAGCACTCTTTCGTCCTCTAACTCATCCTACGACGTAATCTTCCCGTCCGACTATATGGTCGAGAAGCTGGCTAAGGAAAAGCTTATCCAAAAGCTTAACCGCAAGAATATCCCGAATTCCGACAAGATTATCGACAGGTTCAAGCATATGAGCTTTGACCCGAACTACGAGTACACCGTACCGTATTCATGGAATGTAACCGGACTTGTTTATAATAAGAAAATGGTAAAGGGCAAGAAGCCTGATAGCTGGGAATCACTTTGGGACAAAGACCTCAAGGGCTCTATATTGATGTTCAACAACTCGCGTGACGCCTACGCTATAGCTATGCAGCTTTGCGGAATCAGTCCGGAGACATTTACAAAGGCTGATGTTGATAAGGCTACCGAAAAGCTTAAGGAGCAGAAGCCTCTGCTCAAAAAGTATGTAATGGATCAGGTTTTTAACGAAATGGAAAAGAACCAGTCCGCGATCGCCCCGTACTATGCCGGCGATGTGTTTACAATGATGTTGAATAACGAGGACTTGGAGGGAGTACTCCCCAAGGAAGGTTCCAACCTTTTTGTGGATAGTATGTGTATTCCCTCAAACGCTCAGAATGTTGAGGGCGCGGAGAAGTTTATTGATTTCTTTACCCGTGCCGAGGTTTCGGCCGCCAACTCTGAGTATATAACCTACGCGAGCCCTGTAGAGGGAGCAAAGGAGCTCAGCTACAAAGAGCTCAGAGAGAGCGAGCTTGTATATCCAACGGAAGAATATCTTAAAAAGTGCTATACTTTCAGAGATATTGACAAGGAAGTATATAAGTATATGCAGGAGCAGTTTGTCAAGCTGATGTCTTAATACATATCCGTCATCCTGAGCGGTGCCCGAAGGGCAGAATTGCTTTAGCAATTCAGTCGAAGGACCTCCTTCTCATAGATGCCGTTTTATTAAAGCATTATCCTGCCGCTATAAAGAGGAAGGGGATCCTTCGATTTCGCTTCGCTACACTCAGGATGACGAATCAACTATCAATTATCAATTAGTTTCCCCGGAGTTAAACTATGAACACATTAATCTATATCACACTCGGCCTGTGCGCTATTATCGCCGTACTTCTCGTTGTTGTTCTTATCAGGCTCTCGTCACTTAAGAGCTCCGACAACTCCGAGCAGTTCAGCCTGCTTCGTCAGGAGATTACCGCCTCAACTCAGCAGTCGGTAAAAAGTATGGGCGATATGATTGCCGAAAACCAGCGTCAGTCGGCTCAGGCTCAGAACGAGCGCCTGACCTCGCTCGAAAACAGGATGAAAACATTCTCGCTCGAAAATGAGCAGAAGCTCGAAAACATCCGTCAGACTATGGAGAAAAAGCTGACCTATATCCGGGAGGATAACAACAGGCAGCTTGAGGAAATGCGTAAGACCGTTGACGAGAAACTCCAGAATACGCTTGAGGAGAAGATGAACAAGAGCTTTGAACTCGTCAATCAGCGTCTTGAGCAGGTCTACAAGGGACTCGGAGAAATGCAGCAGTTAGCTGTCGGAGTCGGTGACCTAAAGAAGGTGCTCACCAACGTAAAGACAAGGGGAATAGTAGGCGAAATCCAGCTCGGAGCAATCCTGTCGGAGATTCTGTCTCCCGAACAATATGACGAAAACGTCGCCACAAAGAAGAACTCAAAGAATGTAGTTGAGTTCGCCGTCAAGCTGCCGGCAGACGACGACAGCTTCATCTACCTGCCTATTGACTCAAAATTTCCGGGCGACACCTATGCCGCTCTGCGCGACGCTATCGAGGAGGGTGACAAGGAGAAAATCGCCCTCGCTGCCAAAACGCTCGCCACTACTATCAAGAACGAAGCCAAGGATATCCGTGACAAATACATTGATCCGCCGAATACAACCGAGTTCGCTATTATGTTCCTGCCCTTTGAGGGACTGTACAGCGAGGTGGTAAACCGCGGGCTCGTCGAGGAGCTTCAGCGCAAATACAAGGTCAATGTTGCCGGTCCGAGCACAATGGCGGCTTTGCTTAATTCACTTCAAATGGGATTCAAAACCCTTGCGGTACAAAAGCGTTCCGCCGAGGTATGGAATATTCTCGGCGCTGTCAAGACCGAGTTCGACAAGTTCAACGACGTGCTCGTTGCTACTCAGCAGCGGATAAATCAGGCGAACAATGAGCTCGACAAGCTCGTCGGAGTCAGAACCAGACAAATCCGGCGCAAGCTCTCCAATGTGCAAAAGCTGGAGGATAATAATTCCGTATTAGAATTATCGGACGGTGAGGAAGTATGACAAAAGGACAAAGAGCAAAGGAACTGTTTCTATCAGGCTACAACTGCGCTCAGGCTGTAGCCGGAGCTTTTGCCGATGAAATGGGTATGAGTCTTGACACAATCGCAAGGCTTGTATCTCCGTTTGGAGGAGGTATCGGTCGCTCCAGAGAGGTCTGCGGTACTGTAAGCGGAATGATGTTCGTTCTCGGTTCGCACAGAGGCTATGACGATCCGCAGGCTTATGATGAAAAAAAGCGCCTCTACTCCGAGGCGCAACAACTTATTAATAAATTCAAAGAGGATAACGGCTCGATAATTTGTCGTGAACTGCTTGCGGGTGAGGGCAGGGACAACTCCGCCGTTCCATCGGCGCGAACCGAGACTTATTATAAAAAACGACCTTGTCCCGAATTGTGTCTTTACGCCGCTGATTTACTGGAGGATTATATTTCTAAACTAGAATTATAATGAGGTTGTTATGCGCCGATTTGTTAATAATATATTTATATTTTGTATTACACTGAGCCTGATTATTTCGGGTTTGGTTGTTTTTAACGCCCAAGAATCCGCCGCGGGATTCGTCCGTAAAAACAGCTCAGTGTACTACCAAAACGCCGATGATTCTCTTGCTAATGGCTGGCAAACAATCGGAGGCAGGATTTATTATTTTCGTCCGAATGGTAAAATGCTCGTCGGACTTCACAAAATCGACGATAAAAAGTTTTATTTTAACCCGAAGGGTGACCTCGGCAGTATTGGAAGCCTGAAGCTCGGTTGGGTAAAAATCGGAAAGGATTATTATTATTTCCGCGAATCGGGCGCAGTAGGGACTATGGGCAAAATGCTCAGGAACATAATCGCCGGTACCGCGGATACGGGATATTATTATGTCTCAAAATCAGGCAGGAGGATTAACGATTCTACTCTTAGCCTCGCCGTAAAACTTGTTGCCGAGCGTGCCTCACAGGCAAAATCACCCGAAGCAAAGCTAAAAAAATGCTTTAAGTTTCTTAAAAAATACTACCCTTACAAGAGACGTTACGGACTGCCCGACGCCGGTAACATCAGCGAAAAATACGCATCCTATATGTTTAAGCACAGGAAGGGCAACTGCTATTGTTTCGCCTCAAGCTTTGCGTTGATAGCTAAGTCCCTCGGCTATGACACGCGTATCAACATAGGTGACATAACTACACCGGGCGGTGGACCCAGTCCTCACGGCTGGGCAGAGGTCAAGATAAAGGGCAAATGGTATTTGTTCGACATCAGTATGCACCGCAAGTGTAAAAACATCCCTCTATATAAAATTCCTAAGGGTAAATATCCCTTTAAGTATCATTATGATAAACGATATAGTCTCAAAATAAAAAACAACAGGGCTGTTTGGAAAAAAGCCTGAATGGTGATAGAATGGTATTTTCTTCTTTAGTATTTCTGTGTATATTTTTGCCTGTTACATATCTTCTGCATCTTGTAATACCCTCGATAAGGGCAAAAAATATACTCCTCATAGCCGCAAGCTTAGTTTTCTATGCTTACGGCGAGCCTGTATATGTACTCTGTATGCTGGCGAGCGCCGCAGTGAACTATATTATGGCGTACTTTATCGGTAAGTCAGAGCGCAAAAAGGCGTTTCTTGCAATTGATATTGTTTTCAACATAGGTATGCTTGTGTTCTTTAAATACACAGGCTTTATTGTTGAACAGATAAATAATCTTTGCGCCTGTTCAATACCCGTACCGTCGATTACCCTGCCTGTCGGAATCTCCTTCTTTACCTTCCAGGCAATGTCGTACGTGATTGACGTGTACAGGAAAGACGCAGAGGCTCAGAAAAACTTCGGCAAGGTACTTTTGTATATCTCGTTCTTTCCGCAGCTTATCGCGGGACCGATTGTAAAGTACCACGATATAAATACGCAAATTGACAGCCGACAGGTCACATCCTGTGAATCGGCATTGGGACTGAGGCGGTTTATATGCGGTCTCGGAAAAAAGGTGATTATTGCCAATTCAATGGGGCAAGTCGCTGATATTATCTTCTCAGCTCCCGATAGTGATATAAACATCTTAACCTCATGGCTTGGGGCTCTGGCTTATATGATGCAGATTTACTTTGATTTTTCCGGCTACAGCGATATGGCTATCGGCTTGGGCAGGATGTTCGGCTTCCGGTTTAAGGAGAACTTTTTGTATCCCTACGGTTCGTCGTCGGTAAAGGAATTCTGGCGCAGGTGGCATATCTCGCTGTCCTCGTGGTTCAAGGAATACGTCTACATTCCGCTGGGCGGTAATCGTAAAGGCAGAGGCCGAACCTGTGTAAACAAGCTTATAGTATTCTTCCTCACAGGACTTTGGCATGGAGCTAACTGGACTTTTATAATCTGGGGATTGTTTCACGGAGCATTCCTGTTGTTTGAGGAGTACGCCGGAGTGCTCAAAAAATTGCCCAAGCTATTGATGAGGATATATACTCTGTTGGTCGTATGCGTTGGATTTGTGATATTCCGCGCCGACGATATCTCGCAGGGACTGATGATGATAAGGAATATGTTCTCCGGCTTTAGTATGAGTGACAGCTCTCTGTCGCTCGCGCTTACACAGCTTACTCCGTGGTTTATCTTTGCGTTCGCGGCGGCGGTGATTATATCGGCTCCCATAAAGCCGCTCACCGAAAAGCTTCGCCTGAAGCTCGACGCCTCCGCGGCAGTCAGCGGCAGGCTGATGATATTGCAGACTGTCCTGTATATTCTCGCGGCAATACTTTTATTCTGGTGTATACTGCGGCTTTCGGGTGACGCGTATAATCCGTTTATATATTTCAGATTCTAAGGGATGTATATGAAAAAGACAGTAAATATTTTATTTGTAGCTGTATGCATAGGCCTTTGTCTGTCGCTTTTTATTTGTATGAGCTTCGCCAAAACCGACTCTACTACCGAAAACAAGCGCCTTTCGCAGCTTCCAAAGTTATACGATAAAGAACTTAATATAGATTTTTTAAGCGAGATGGGCGAATACTTCGGTGATCACTTCGCTTTTCGAAACAATCTGGTCGATATGGACTCGCGTATACAGAGCGGTATTTTCGGTGTTTCGAATATGGACACTGTGATAAAAGGCAGCGATGGCTGGCTTTACTACACTGACAGCCTCGACGATTATCTGTGCAAAAACACCCTATCAAAACGCTCGGTCAAAAGCATAGCCCGTAACCTCTCGATAGTTCAGGAGTACGTAAGGAGCAGGGGAGCGGAGTTTGTCTTTACTGTCGCGCCCAACAAAAACTCATTATATGACGATAATATGCCCTATTATCACTCCAAAAAATCCGGCAGTAAAAAGAACATAGACAGGCTGAATCCGGAGTTAAAGGATATAAACTACTGTGATTTGTTTTCGCTGTTCGGCAGTCAGGATGAGATTTTGTATCACAAGCGCGACTCCCACTGGAACAACAAGGGCGCAATGCTCGTGTTCTCCGAGATAATGAAAAAGCTGGGTAAGCCCTGCACCGATTATTCCGAAGTGAACGCCGTTAAAAAGAAGGACTTTATAGGCGACCTGGGACGTATGTTATATCCCGTTTCCGCCGAGCCGGAGTGGAACTATTACTACGACTTCAAGCATTACACGTCTGATTTTGACAGCGTTGAGGCTCCGTATATACATACTAAATCAGAAAGTGGAGAGGGTACTCTGCTGATGTTTCGCGACAGCTTCGGAAATTCATTGCTGCCGTTTTTCTCAGGTGAGTTCGACACAGCGGCTTTCAGCAAGGGTATTCCTTACGCTCTTGAAGAATATATGGATGAGCTCAATCCTGAGTATGTTGTTATAGAAAAGGTAGAGCGCAATCTCGACGAGTTATGCGGCGAGCCTCCGGTAATGACAGGTACTCCCGCCGGTCTCAATACGGAAATAAAGACCGTAAAGTCAAACTCAAAGCTTAGTGTTTCGCCCTCAGAGGCTAATTGTGCATATATCGAGATAAAGGGTGAGGCGGACAGGCGATTCGTTACTGACGATACAGTATTTTATATAAAGCTTTCATCCGGACAAAGCTACGAGGCGCTTAACGCGTTCAGCGTAACGAGCGATAAATCCGACAGTGGATTCTTGCTGTATAT
>CADAEZ010000056.1 GCA_902787145.1 uncultured Ruminococcus sp. | reverse complement strand
ATTATCCGATTTGTTATACTTTTATTTTCAGAATAAATCAGGACGTAAAACCTAACGATCTTTTTATTATTTTCCTTCCCTCTGTTTGCAATCTCAACAAACGGCTAAAAACACTCAAAACTGCAAAGACGCCGTTATATATACAAAAAACGGCTTAAACAAGCCATTTCTCGCCACTTAGTCGACTTTCAGGCGTCTCATTTTTCTTACTGACACCACATATGACTCACAATAGTCGACTGCAACAAACGGCTTTAAATTGGGAACAGTCCGCTCTGCGGTCTGATGTATGGCGTCGGGGTTGACCCCCGACTTTTTCCTGCTTCAAAATAATTTCGGCTATTTTGACCTTTCTTTTCAAAAAGCCATGCGCAAAGATTGCCATTGAGTTTTTTATCATCACAAAGTTTAACCACTACACCGCGAAATCAATTCACAATATAGTGGCAACAAACACTTTTTCAGCCCCACTTCATTGTACTGTCATAGTAACACCCTCGTCAAGAAAACTTTGTCGAAAGCTCAAAAAATATTTAAAAACCTCTTGCAATTTAGATTTTTCTAAGGTAACATACAACCGCTTATACTAAGTAGCGATAAAAAACTTTAAAAAGATATTAACGGAAAATTTCGCAGAGCAAGGCAGGCGACGCAGGCATACTGGCGTATGGCAAGGAGCCTAACGCAGCTATGCGGAATTTTCCGCAATAGATGTTAAAGGGTTTTATTGCTACTTAGTATTAATACAAGCTCGTTTGCGCTACACAAATCACGGGGCTTCAGCTCTGTCCAGCCTCGTTGCTCTCCGCTGTTCCTCTTGCAACTCCCACTCGTCTAATCTGCTCCGAACACTTTGGTGTTCTCTGCAGATTAGTCCTCGTCAGTCGTTACGCGAGGGCTCCGAGCCTCGGCTTTTCTTTCTGCGACATAATCAATACCACCCGTCAAACGGGTGGTTTGCTCGTGGGCTATAAGCCCCGTTACCAACCCGCGTCTCAAGGCGCGGGCTTTCACTTTGTTCAAGCCTTATTGTTGTTGCCTCTTTGGCTACCCCTAAAGGGGTTATCTGGTGAAGGGATCTTCGTATTCTTTAACGCTTAATTTATCCAAAGCTATATCTGCTTTCTCTTGGTCTTGGATGTATTTCCTGATTGTTGATTCGTTAAGTCCTACTGTCGATACATAATATCCTTCTGCCCAAAAGTGTCAGTTGCCAAATTTATACTTTAAGTTTGCGTGTTTATCAAACATTATCAACGCACTCTTACCTTTGAGGTATCCCATGAAACTTGACACACTTACTTTTGGTGGTATACTTAAAAGTACATGAACATGGTCTGGCATCATATGTCCTTCAAGTATTTCCACACCTTTATATTTACATAGCGTTCTTATGATTTCCTGTAAGTCTGCTCTGTACTGATTGTATATTACTTTTCTTCTATACTATGGTACTATTACTATGTGATACTTGCACAACCATTTCGTGTGCGATAAACTATTGTATTTATTTGCCATTAAATTCTCCTTTCTGGCTTTAATAAGGCTCGAACACCCTTATTCTACCAGACTGGAGAATTTTTTGCACTGCTTTCGACGCGCACCCGCATAGCGGGTGGTTGCTTGTTCCGCTCCAAAGAGCGGAACTGCCTTCAAGGCATTAATCAAAGGGAACAGAGACGGTTTGTTCAATCGTCTCTGTTCCCCTTTATTTTGCTCACAAATCGCCTGTGGCGCGTTTTATTTGATTTTTCGATTACTTTTCCCGACAAAGCAACCAAACCGCACACAGAGGCGAAACAATGCGGAGACAGTTTCTTGCTGTTGTCACACAAAAGGATAGGACAGTTTCTTCATGATTCCGTCCCTGTTCTTTTACTTTACTGTTATTTTCACAATCGCCTTAGCGTTTTTGTGCGAGAACGTGACCGTGGCTTTCCCCCGCTTTTTCGCTTTAAGCTTACCGCTTTTTGTCACCTTGACAACTTTCGGATTGTCGGAAACGATAGTCGGAGTTTTGCCGACCTCGGAATAGTAAAGCATATAGGTGTAGCCCTTTTTAAAGGTTTCCTTATAGCGGTTAACAATCTTTTTAACATAAACTTTGAGCTTGAAGCTGAGGGTTTTACCGTTAACTTTTGCCTTTATAACGGTATTGCCGACCTTTTTGGTTGTAATTACTCCGTCGGATGTGATTTTGGCGACTTTCGGCTTGCTTGAGGAATATTTTATCTTAGTTGCGGCGCCTTTTACGTCAATTTTAAAAGTACTGTTTTTCTCAGCTTTCTTTTTCTTTCCAATGATTTTCGGGTTAGATGTTACCGTAATTTTATACTCAATCGTCTTGCCATTTTTCAGTTTTGCAGTTATCACAGCATTACCTTTTGTTAACGCGGTAATCGTCTTGTCTTTAACCTTTGCCACCTTCGGAGCGGAGGACTGCGCGGATTCAAGCTCCGTACCCTTTATGCTAATGCTCATAGTCTCGCCCGCTTTGAGCTTGTATTCTGTATCGGCAGCATTTACGTTAATCAAGGTTATACCAAATAACATAGCAACTGTTAAAAATATACTAATAAATTTTTTCATAAAACACCTCTGTAAAACTGTGCCTCTCTAAACGGGTCAGTGCTCAGAGAGGCATAAGAAGGAGTGATTCTCTGAATCACCTTTTAAGCAACTTTAACTTTTATTTTAAACACCACGCCGTTAACCTTGAGGGTTACGACGGCTTTGCCTTTGTTTTTATACGCTTTGATAGTCAACTTTTTAGCTGATAGCTTTGAGATAATCTTGGCGATTTTTTTATTTGAAGTTTTGTATTTATTATTAACGCTTGAAGCTTTACCTGTAATTTTAACAATAAGTTTTTTATTTTGCTTTACTGAATAGGTAATCTTCTTATTATAATTTTTCTTCCCGATTTTTATTATCGGTGAGGATATAACCTTGACCTTGCAGGTGAGCTTTTTGCCGTTTGTCAGCGTTGCGGTAACAACAGCGTTTCCTTTTTTAAGAGCAGTTACCTTGCCGTTCTTTACGGTTGCTACCGACTTTTTCGAGGATTTCCAGCTCTTGACCTTTCCATCTGTTACCTTGAGGGTCGCGGTTTTTCCGGCTTTGAGCATAAAACTCGTTTTAATGAGCTTTGGCTCGGAAAACGTCGGCTTGTTAACCACGCCTGTTGTCGGCTCGGTCACGTCTGTCGAAGCTGCTGTCTCTGTTTCGGTAGGCTCTGCTGTTTCGGGAAAAGGCTCGGTAGTGACAGCTTCGGAGGTTGGCTGTACGGTTTCAGCGGGATTGGTAACCTCTGAGGAACCCGTTTCACTCGGCTCGGTTGAAGCGGGCTCGGTCGCGTCTGTCGGAGCTGTTGCTGTCACCGTTTGAGTGGGCTCTGCCGTTTCAGAAATCGGCTCGGTTGTGACAGTTTCGGAGGTTGGCTGTACGGTTTCGGTGGGATTAGTAACATCTGAGGAGCTCGGCTCACTCGGCTCGGTTGAAGCAGGCTCGGTGGAGACCGTTACGCTTGATACAACATATTTCCCCGAACCGTCGGCTCTGAACACAGCATAGCCGTCCTGATAGGCTGTTTTAACATAGTCGATTGAGGCTGATGTAGTTCCGTCGCCGTTATGAATAACGGTCAGAACATAGACCTTATCATCACGCGAAGTGACAGGCAAACGCACCTCGCCCGAACCGCTTACTACATATACGCCGACGAATTCTTCGCCGCTTTGAGAAATAAGCTTCTTTGCGTAATCGGCGTCCTCGCCTTCAAGAGCTTTAACCTCGGTTTCGGGTTTGGAGCTGTCTGCCGATTCAAATTTTAGATTGTTTTCCTCGGCGTATGTTTTTGCGTAGGAATCGCTGTAGCCGATGATTTTCACGTTTGGAGAATTAGCAAACGCGGTGGATGCGATGTTGTCGCAATACTTCGGAATCCTCACGCTTTCAAGCTGAGCGTTCTCGGCAAAAGCATATTCGCCGATTGAAACGACCGCCACGGGCATTGTCACCGTTCTTAGCGTCGGCATATTCATAAAAGCGTAGTCGCCGATACCCGCAATCGGATAATCGAGCACAAACTCGGGAATGGTAATGCTCTCGTCGGTGAGCTCGCAGCCAGTAATAAGCGCGTTACCCTTGTCGGTTTTTACAAACTCAAATTCGCCGTCGGAGAAGTAGGTCTCCGCCATAGCCGCGGTAGAAGCCGCGGCTATTAAGAGAATTGAGAGCAGAATAGATAAAGGTTTTTTCAATATATTCATCGTTAAACTCCTATGTGCGACGAATCGCCGTCACTTTTTATTGTAGCCTCGGGATTCACTACCGTAGTCGCTTCTTTCGGGTTGCTTGACAACAGAACATCAGCTTTAAGCAGTTCTTCCGTTTTTATAAGAGGTTTAAAATATTGCTCTTTCATTTTGTTCCTCCTTATTCTTCGGTTGATGAGTCGGAATTACCAATATCGTACAGATAGAAGTATACCGGATCTGTAAGTTCTACATTACCATCCTTATCAATAACGTAATAGTACGCTCTGAGAACAGTATGGCGAGCGTTTTCGCTGTTGTTGAAATCCAGAACCTTATTCACTCTGTTTTTATTATTATAACTGCTGTTGTTTACAGGGAGATTAATCAGTGTTCTTGTACTCGGCAGTGTCGGTTTCTCGCCATTAATAAAGCTGATAATCGTATTCTTACTTACGGTATCTTCCGCAGGGAAAATAACCTTTTCCTCATCGGTTAGCTTATGTCCCGTTTCATCTTTACGTTCGAGCTTTATTGTACTGTCGAACTCGACCACAAGTCCCGACTTATAACCTTCGAGAGTTTCGACGCCTTCGCTTGCCGCGGTTGAAGGATTAAACAATTTTCCGTTATCCTCCATATATGACAGGATAAAGTCTGTAAACAGCTTATCTGTTATGTTGCCGTTTCCGTCATCAGTCTGCTCGCGGGTAAACTTCGGGTCGCTGATGGTAATAGACTTAGCCTTTGCTCCGTAATATGCTATTACATCAATGTCAGCAGTTACACGATAATTGAACTCAGCAGAGTAGCACTTAGCAACTTCTTTGTTTGTACCTGCTTTATTAATCAGCCAGTAAGCAAAATCGCTGCCGCCCAAAGTTTTTTCAGCTGTAATAAACTTGCCGTCCTTCTTAACAAGACTATTGAGCTTTACCTGAGTTATTGTTTCAAACTCGTTTTGCTCACCGTTGTTCTTAAAGAATTTAACAGTGTAGGTCTTGGCGGGCTGATCGGGAGTAATCGTAACTTCGTTGCCGTTATACTCAACGTGAGCATCGTCAAACTTCCATTTACAATCTTTGTAAAGATCCTCAATCGCCGGAGCATTATCTACAAGAACTTTCTTTATCGGCTTATCGCCGATTAGCTGAGCGTCAGTGAGGCTTACGTTAACTGTGTAAGTCTTGTCGGGGGTTGTATTTGAACCGATAACCTTTCCGGTATTCTCGTAGTTGCTCTCCTTGTCGGCGTTCCACTCACGGCTGTAGTATTTGTATTTAAGAGTAAAGTCGGTCTGCTTTATACCGTACTTAACGGTTACAACCGTCGTACCTGAATCCGGAGCGGTATTTGCGAGGCTGTACTTACCGTCGGCTTTTTTTACGGTTATATTCTCGCCGTTCATAACAGCCTCTACGCCGATAACCTCGTAGCCTTCGGGAGCGGTTGCTTCAAATGAAAGCGCGGTCTTGTCGATAACCGTACCCTCTACACTCGCCCTGTCATTGAAGGTGTATTCCGAATAATCCGTTCCGTAGAAGTTGAGCGGAGTATTGTTTCCGTTAAGGGTACCTGTTGCCTTGACTGCACCGTAAGAGCCCTCGGAACAATCCACAAAATCAGTCGTTCCGGCATAGCGGATTTGCTGATTGACCTGTAAATTGGAGCTTAATATCCTTTGGTCGCCTACCAGCTGAATGAAGATGTACTTATCCTTCTGAACATTATTCAGAGTTAGAACGTACTCGCTGTCATCAACAGCCTTTGTAACGGTATAGTCATCGTTCGCAACGTCGCCGTCGGCGTCCGTGTAAGCTGTGAGCGTATTGTTGAACGCGTCGCCGATACGGATTGAGGCTACCTTGTAGTACTTCTGTACTCCTCCCTCGGACTCATATTGAAGAGGCTTTATGATAACCTGAGCGTCATCGTTCTTGGTGACAAATGTTCCGTTTGTAAAGGTATTCTTGGTAAGGATGGTTTCTGTTGAGCCTGTTGTATTGTTTACAACATCCACAACTGCCTTACCTTCATTGCCTTCATTGGTTGAGGAAATTCGCAGGAGAGGTCTGCTGTAGTAAATCTTGATTGTGACATCCGACCTTGAAAGCGTATGGGTAATAATACCCTGACTGTTCGGATAATATGTACCCGTACTTCCGTCGACAATATCTACCTTCTCCACGTTGTAGCCCTCGGCGGGATTCGGTGTAATTGTAAGCTCGGTTTTCTTTTCGGAATACATATATCCCGTTGCCGTGCTGATGGTTATCGGGTTTGCGTCCTCGCCTGCTTTACTGTTCTTTCTAAGCACCTTTCCGTTTTCGACCGAGAATGTCGCGCTCTGGTTGGAAGCGGCAACATAGTTGCCGTCATATGTATCGCGGTTCCACTGCTCAACGGTGATGTTGCAGTCGAGATCCTCCTCAACGACAGTCGGGTTATCGGTCTTTAGGTTGGTGTAAACAGTAAACCGAAGCGTGTTTACAATCGGATTCGTTTTATTGTCGTTGATCTTATAGTAGTAATAATACTTTGTTACGCCGCTTGAATTTGTCCTTGGCGTGTAGCTGTCCTTTAGCGTTTGCAGAATATCCGAGGGATTGTTATAATCCGAATAATCCCTGAACTGTGCATAGTTCAGCGACAGCTCGTCGCTCGGCAAATCGGAAACAAGAACATAGTATGCGGAGGTTTTGCTCTTGATACTCTCGTCGTAACGGTTGGTCGTTACCCTTTCGTAGCTATCCTGAGAAGCGGAAAGGTTGATATCACTTGCATTATTGACATAGAACAGATACGACTTCACATATCCGCTGCCGGAGCCGCTGATTGACGAATGAACATCTATGCGGTCGTAATCCACGAAAACGCGGTAGTCCATATCGTGCAGGACTGTTATTGTTTCTCCGGGCTTATAGATATAAGTATCATCATTGGAATCGCTTACGCTCTTTGTAAGAGTCCAAGTGCGGGTGGGCTCTTTGTCCGCGTAGTCCGCGTACTTGTTATCATAATACATCGAAACGCTCGACTTCTCATATTCCTTGATGATAACATTCTTGATCGTTCCCGGCTTAACCATATTCTTATAGTCGACCGTTACCGAGTCGATAACCGAACCCGCTACGATATCGGCGTTGTAGCTGAGGCTCGCGCTGTCTGTCCAGCTGCAGCTCGGGTACTGCATCATCGCGTGCTGAATCTGCGGATTATAATTCTCCGCATTTGTAAAGTGCGCCTGAACGCTTACAGCGCCGCTGTCCTCCTTATAAACTCCCTCGGGAGTGTTGTCGTAGCAGTTGTTGAGAACTACAATATCGCCGATTCTCGCCATTGGAACAAGGCGGTAATGATAGGTCAAGTCATCATTAGCCTTAATGATGTGATCCTGTCCGCAGTTTGTGCGGTTGATTGAGGAAATCTGCTCGACAATCTTATTTGTATTGTTATCGTAGGTATAGCACTCTCCCTCAACGGGAATATACCACCTTCCGTTGCTGTAAACGGTGCTGCTCACGCTGAATCGGTTGCCCGCAAGGGATTTGAATTTGTAGGTGGTTTTGGAGCTGTCATAGGTGATGCCGCTCTTGCTGTCGAAGGAATCTCCCGCTATCAAATCGGTGATCTTGTGCTGCGCGACGCCCGGGAGGTATGAGCTTACGCTCATTTCACTAATGCCTTCGGTCGGGTCGAAAAGATTTTTGTAGTGTACAAAATCGTCCGAATACTGATAATCAATGGTGATGGTACCTGTTTCAACAACCTCAAACTCAACGTCGATATAGAGATTGCTGTAATAAGGCATTGTATCGGTAATTTTGTATGTAACAGTGCCATCGGAGGCTGTGCTCTGCTGTGAGAAACCGGCGTCAGTCGCTGTGCTCTTATCCGAGCCCTTCTTGACGGTTACGGACTTAATCGTGTAGTTGCTTTGCGGTTTAACATCGAATGTAAGAGCTGTACCGCGGACGCACTTTGCCTCGGTTGTGTAGTCGAGGCTGCTGCTTGTCGTTACAGCGTCATAGTACTCGGGGTGCTGCGGATTAGCCGAAGCGGGATGAATCTTAGTAAACGGAATCACTCCCGTCTCGCTGTTTTCGCCGCGCATTGTAACGCTGCCGCTCGTATAAGTACCTGTGCCGTTATTGTCGTTCGTAGCTCTTGTAAATATCGACTTTGCCTTTTCGATATAAATATTGAGCTCGTATGTTTTGTCGGCAGAGATAGATTCGCTGCCGGTATTCAGCGTTTCGCGTAGGTTATCATTGACAAAGTTTACGTTGTTTACCGTAACGTTCTGATAGCCCGTGCCGTTGGAAACGACCTTTTTGATCACATACTGACCGTTTTGGGGAAGCTGGGCGAAGATTTCGAGCTTTGAGCCCTGAAGCACGCTTACCTCACGGCTGTGCGGATTATAGGTGATGTCGAAGTCGCCTGTATAGTAGCCGCCCTCGCTCTCCTTGGTGATGATCGCCTTTTGGTTGATGGAGTTGCTTGTGACGTTGACGTTGACATAAGCGTCCGCGCCGAGCTCGTTGGGAACGCCGTTCTTGATTTCGTTTACGCTGTCGCGGACATTATAGACATTGACCTTAACCTGAGCGACCTTAGCGAGATAAACAACAACGGTTACGTTATCGGAGGACGTCAGGCTGGGCATAGTGCAGTTTTCGTAAGTTGTAACGTCCTTACCGTCATACTTTTTAGTACCGGGAACAACAAGGTGAAGGTCGGTGGAGCCGTCGTCCTTGAGCGCCTTTACGTTAGCGATAACGTACTGACTGCCCGAGCCTATGGATGTATTAATTGTGACGTTTGTGTTTGTCTGTCCTGTTACTGTCTTTTTAGAGGATGTAACGGTAAATGTATCTATATTATCATTTGGTTCAACAGATTTATCAACGAAAGGCATACCGCCGACTTCATTTCCATCGGTGTCGTAGAGCTTACCGCTTACGGTAACGGTCGCCTTGCACTCGTTGAACTCAGCTTCGGTATCCACCTCGTTCTCACTGTTATTAGCATTTAAGAGAACGGTCTTTACGGTGAGGGTTTTCTCCGTTCCATATACAATATTTACGAGATAATCATCTCCGATATTAACATTGTTATTAAATGTATATGTCAGAGTTCCGAGAACAGCTCCCGAGCCCGAAACAGTATAGTCGGAGGCAGGAACTTCAACATATTCATTGCCGTTCTTCTTCAGGATAGTAACAGAGCTTACGTTGCGCGCGCCCTTGGGCTCGATTTTGATTGAGGGCTTTGTACCTTTGTTCACACCGAGCTTTGAAGTTCTGAACAGCGCGCCTGTCACTTCCTCGTCGGTCTCGGTAACATTAGCGCTTGTATCGGTAAGCGTTACGCTGTCGGCAAGCTTATGATCGGGATCGATATACGCCTTATACGGGCTTTGCGGAGCCTCGGCATTGGCATTGGTGACGGTAACGGTTGCGAGGGTGCCGCTTTCAAGATGACCGTCCATCTGCTGCTTGACCGTCAGGGTCGTGGTCGGCTGATAGTATACGTCGACCTCGATCGTCGCGCCGCGGAGGTATGGATATGCCGGGTAAGAATATTTGATTCTGTATCCGTTTGTCGTATCATAAACAGTCGGGATATCCGTTAAAGACTGATCATAGCTGCTTGCGATCTCATTTTCGGCAGAATTGAGCGCTTTTGCCTTAATTGTCGCGAGAGAATAACCCTCGGGAGCAGAAGGCATAAGATACATACCCGAAAACTCATTAAGATATACCATATAATGAGTATCGCTTGCTCCGGTAACGGTATAGCTATTGACAAATTCACTTTGATTTGCGCTGCCGAGTCCGTAAGAATCGGTAAGGCTGCTGTCACCCGCGAAAAACTTATATTTACCGTAATCATTGCTGCCCGGATAATACTTTGTAACAGCTGATGTATAGCTCTCCCCTGCCGCTGTCGCGTTGCCTTCGCTGTCGAGCACATACTGTCTGACGGTTAAGGGAAGATACGGGGTCTCGTCGGTATAGGAAATGCTTAAACCGTCGGACGGTATCTTAAATTTTACG
>CADAEZ010000055.1:27439-28012 GCA_902787145.1 uncultured Ruminococcus sp. | reverse complement strand
TACGTATCACGGAATGGAGACTCCCTTGTTAAGGGAGATGTCGCGAATGCGACAGAGGGTTTGCCGTCTCCGGCTGAGGAACGGAGCCCATTCCCTACGATGTTAAAGTAACCTTGCTCAAGGGGAATCGCCCTTTAAAAAGGGGGACAAAACGAAAAGCGTGTCCGAAGACACGCTTTTCAGGCTTTATAGGTTGTGTTTCATAGGCTCGCTGTTTCCACTGCTCCTATAAAGCTGAACTGATTTATAATCTCCGCACAGTTTGTTGCTGCGCAACAACGTGCGATGAGTAAACGAAAAGCGTGTCCGAAGACACGCTTTTCAGGCTTTATAGGTTGTGTTTCATAGGCTCGCTGTTTCCACTGCTCCTATAAAGCTGAACTGATTTGTATTCTCCGCACAGTTTGTTGCTGCGCAACAACGTGCGATGAGTAAACGAAAAGCGTGTCCGAAGACACGCTTTTCTAAACAGTATATTAAGATTTAATTATTTAACCTTAACCTTGATCTTAGCGAATACGCCGTTCTGAGCGTAAGCGTATACTGTAGCTGTACCCTTCTTCTTAGCGGTAA
>CADAEZ010000055.1:0-27415 GCA_902787145.1 uncultured Ruminococcus sp. | reverse complement strand
CCTTACCGTTAACCTTTGCAACCTTAGTATTGCTTGACTCATACTTGATCTTTCTGTGCTGCTTAACCTTCTTGTCAGCCTTAACAGCCTTAGCGCCGATCTTAACTGACTTACCCTTAGCGAGTGTCAGCTTCTTAGCGCACTTAGTAGTAACAGACTTGTAGTTGCCTACCTTGCCGCCCTTTGTAGCAACGTGGAGCGTCTTGGATGTAGCAATTACCTTACCCTTGGCGTTAACCGCGAGGATCATGTACTTGTAGTATGTACCCTTCTTGAGGCCCTTCTGGGTGAACTTAGCGGACTTAACAGTCTTGAGCTTCTTGTAAGCCTTACCGCACTTGTTACCCATTACGATGTACTTCTTAGCGCCCTTAACCTTTGACCACTTAACAGTGATAGATTTCTTAGTAACCTTCTTGGAGTTAGCGCGGAGAAGTCCGAATGTTGAACCCTTAGGATCCTTATCATTCTTAAGAGCCTTTACAAAGCTTACTGCTGACGCTTCGTCAGGCTTGCCGCTGAGGCTCTTGATAGCCTTAGGCTGTGTAGCAGGAGCGGGAGCAGGAGTTTCCTGTGCCTTTGTTGTATCCTGTGCCTTTGTTGTATCCTGAGCCTTTGTTGTATCCTGAGCGGCTGTTGTTGTTTCTGTAGGCTCTGCTGTTGTATCCTGAGCTGTTGTTGTTTCTGTAGGCTCTGCTGTTGTATCCTGAGTTTCTGTCTCGGAAGCAGTCTCTGTCTCGGAAACTGACTCTGTCTCGGAAGCTGTTTCTGTCTCGGAAGCTGACTCTGTCTCGGAAGCTGTTTCGGACTCTGATGGCTTCTCAGGATCGATAATCTCACCCTCGGATGATACAATCTTGCCGTCATAGTCGGAGAGCTTAACGTTCTCAAACTGCTTCTGTGACTTCCAGTTAGCGCCTGTCTCGTCGTATACCTGATACTGGAGTGTCTGAGCGTCGTCGCCGAAGTCCTTAGGAACCTCAACCTCGTATACAGGCTTGTCGCCTACTACGGGCTCAACCTTTGTCATATCGAACTGATGCCAGTCGCCGTTGCCATCCTGGAAGTTGAACTTGAATGTGCTGTTGTCAGCGATCTGATCGGCTGAAGGAGCATAATAGAACTTGTAGTTCTGGGATACAGGAGTTGTATCTGTCTCGGAAGCTGTCTCGGAAGCTGTCTCAGACTCTGTCTCGGAGACATCTGTAGAAGACTCTGTCTCGGAAACTGTCTCGGACTCTGTCACTGATTCTGTCTCGGAAGCTGTCTCGGATCCTGTCTCGGAAGCTTCTGTAGAAGACTCTGTCTCGGACTCTGTCACTGATTCTGTCTCAGATTCTGTCTCGGACTCTGACTCAGGCTCTGTTGTCTCTTCGGGAGCGTCTGTAGCCTCCAGGAAGAAGTAGCCTTCGTGCCAATCGAAGCCGCCCTGTCCGTCCGGACGGAAGTATACGTTGTAATAACCGTCTTCGCTTACTGTATAATGGTTATCCATTCCGTCAGGATACCATGATGTAACTGTGCCGTCTGTAGCTCCGGCAACCTTAACCATAGCGTCGGCAGAAAGCTGTACGCCTGAGAGCATATACTCACCGGGAGCCTCTGCGTTCTCGCTGAACTTGTAGCCTGCAAGGTCGGAACCCCAACCGTTGAAGTCGCCAACGAGATAGTAGCCGTTGCCGTCGTCAGGCTCTGTTGTCTCCTCAGGCTCTGTTGTTGACTCAGGCTCTGTTGTCTCATCAGGCTCTGTTGTTGACTCAGGCTCTGTTGTTGACACGGGAACGTTTGTACCCTCTAAGTAGAAGTAGCCTTCGTGCCAATCTAAGCCGCCCTGTCCGTCCGGACGGAAGTATACGTTGTAATAACCGCCTTCACTTACTGTGTAGTGGTTATCCATTCCGTCAGGATACCATGATGTAACTGTGCCGTCTGTAGCTCCGGCAACCTTAACCATAGCGTTGGCAGAAAGCTGTACGCCTGAGAGCATATACTCACCGGGAGCAGCTGCGTTCTCGCTGAACTTGTAGCCTGCAAGGTTAGAACCCCAGCCGTTGAAGTCGCCAACGAGATAGTAGCCGTTGCCGTCGTCAGGCTCTGTTGTGATAGGCTCTGTTGTGATTGGTTCTGTTGTTGACTCAGCAGCTGTTGATGAAGCAGGCTCGGAAGAAACGGGCTGAGTCTGCTCGTCTGTACCGCCTACTCTTGTTGCTGTGAGAGCGAATGTACCGGCCTTGTCCTTTGCGATCGTGCTGTTCGCAATAAGATTTTCCTGAGTTGTGGGATCCTGTGTATAGTTATCCCACTCGTCCTTATTATAGTTAGAAATATCGAGTACCTGGAAATCTACGTTGAATTCCTGATCGGTTGTGAACGAATCGTAAACCTTACCTGAAACGGTAACGAGAACAACGTCGTTCTGAGTTGTGTCAAATACCTTGTCCACGGTTGCGCCGAAAACGAGCTTGTAAGCTGTGCCGTTCGTAGCCTTGTTGTTACCTGTTACATCGGGATAAGTGGAAGTGTGTCTTCCAAGCTTAGCCTCCATAGGTGTTGTAACATTTGTAAGGAACATCTGACCGTCTAACATCGGCTTAGTTGTTTTAAGCTTCAATGTTATACCGAAGTCATCACCGGCTTTATAAAGACCGGTAACGTCCTGGAAGAGTCCCTGCTGAGATTTAAAAGTAATCTTGTGGGTCTCATCAGCCGCAAATGCGGATGTGGTTGCTGCTACGGATAATACTGACATAATCATAAGAATAGAAAGTATAATCGCAACAGGCTTTTTAAACTTTTGCATTTTCATTTCTCCTTTACTGCAAATTTTCCGTATAATATAAAAATATTATAGTTCATATACTATTCTATAAAAAAAACGGTGCAAAATCAATGTGCAATTTAGATAAATTTTACAACGGATTTTTGGTTACTATTTTTTCAGTTTAGGGCTGAATATAAAGAGTCCGAACCGATTGCGACAAATAATCACCTGAACGATATTACAAAAGTTGTGAGTAAGCGTCACATCAAAAGAAAAGACCGGGTTTCCCCGGTCTGTAAGTTATTCGGTATAGAACGGCTCTACTCCGTCTACCGCCTTCTTAGCAAAAGGCACCGAGTACGGCATCATCGAGAGCTGGTATCCGCTGAGGTGGGGTGAGGCGCTGGTGGAGATTCCCTTGAAGATATCCTCCATTTTGTCGCCGTCAAAGTCGACGATTACGAGGTAGCTGGGCTTTTCGTCGCTTTCACGCTGGAACATACGCAGATAGGCGGCGTGGACGTCGTCTCTTTCCTGGAGGAAGTTGATTATCGCGGCCATCATATCAATCGGATATTCGTCCGGGTCGGGATCGCCGAGCTTGACCTTTTCGTCGCCGGAGATAGTCTGCTGCTGGAGGCCTGAGTTTTTCTTGCGCTCTGCCTTCTGCTTTTTGAGGTTGAGCACCATTGGCTTGGGAAAGGCTACCGAGCGGCCGAAGGGATTGATTACAAATCCCATTACGTCGCAGTTAGGGTCGGAGAGAATCTCGGCAAAATTGTCGAAATCCATTATTACGTCCTCCTTGCCCTTTGAGGCAGTCCACTTGTCCTTTTCCTCCTGATCGGTAAAGGCGGGGAAGAACTTCTCCTTGTTGCCGTTTTCTATGAGCTGAAACTGCACCTGGGTCTCCTGCTGCATAACAGTACCGCCGTTTTCTGTCTTTTTTGCCACGTTGCGGGGTTTGTTGATTTTGCCGGGGGTGATAAATTTTGCCTGCATAACGCAGTCTATCATATGATTGACTGTATCGTCGTTGTTGTCCTCCTGCATATCAACTATAGCTTCCAGAAGCTCAGGGTTTGTTATTTTTTTACTGTCCATTTTTAGTACCTCTCTTATATTTTGTCGGACTGAAAATACACGTAGCTCTGGTCGACGACCAGTTTGCTGCCGTGATAGTCAATCACGAAGATTTTTTTGCTGTCCGCGGACTCCTTGGCGACAGTCTTGATTGGATTTCTGCGGAACTCCGCCTCGTCGAGGGCATAGCGCAGAGCAAATTCCTCCGCCGTAAGCTGTACGCTCGAATATCCCGTAAAGGGACTGAGCTCGTCCTTTGTCAGCAGGTAATACTGCTTTTTAATCAGCTTTATGCCGATATCCTCGTTTACAAGCTTTGTGATATACTTGTTTGAGTCACCGAGGAAGAATCCGGTCTTGTAGTATCCGATAGAAACCGTGAGGTCGGATTTGACGGCTGTGGAGCCGCACAGTCCGTTGGAGCCGGAAAGTCCGCTGTTGATGTCGACGCTCACTACATAGGCGCGGGAAAGGTTGATTTCGTTTACGACGGAGAGCAAAGGCTCTCTCAGCTCGCCGGAAAATCCCGTGCCGAGTATACAATCGACGATTATATCATAGCTTCTAAGGTCGGCGCCGTCCTCGTAATAGGCCACGGGAATACCCTTTTTGAGACATCTGTCATAATAATAGGCTCCGTCGTCGGACAGCCTGTCGCCTGTGCGGATGATATGGGGGACGTTTCCGTTGTCGGCGAGGATTTCGGCGAGAGCATAGCCGTCGCCGGCGTTATTGCCGCTGCCGCAGACAATAGCGATTTTGCCCTTCCACTCTACGTTTTTGTACACTCCCATAGCGGCGCGGTACATCAGCTCGCGTCCGCTTGCGGAGGTATTTATTGTAAAATTGTCGCTTTCGCGCATATTTTTAACCGAAATTACGTCTTGCATAATTCACCCCGTTACGGATTTTCCGCGGTATTTGCGCCACAGAAACTTGTGGCAAAACCACAGTATATATGCTCTCAACCGCATTGACGAGCACCAGAAGCTTACGTACCGAAGATAGCCCCTGTCGGTGACCTTATGCTCCTTTTTGCCGGTATACCAGCTTTGGAGGACGCCGACTATCATATCATCGGTAACGCCGCTCTCAAAGGAACACTGGTTGTCGCCGCAAAACACATAGCCGTCCTCGCGAACATCCATTACGCGATGGAGAACATAGGCTCCGGTGGCGCGCTTGAAGAGGGCTACGTCGTATTTTTTGAGCGGAAGAGCCGGTCTTACTACGCATATGCTGTCGCAGTTCAGCCTCAGCATAGGGTACATACTGGTGCCCTTTGGCTTTTTTACGCAGTAGCCGTACTCCGAGATGACCTCTTCGATTGTTTTACTCATCGAGCAGGCCTGCTTGTCTGAGGTTTACTATAAAGGTATCTATATCCTTTTCAGCCACGGAGGGCTCGACCTCGTATCTGTCGGTTACGGCTTTTACAAGCTCGTCCCTGGATTTTTCTTCTTTAAGGGTTGAGTAGATGAATTCTCCGACGGCGTTGAGGGTAATGAGACGGTTAAAGTCCTCGCTCCCCTCGCCTACCGCGACAACGATATAGTCGTCGCCGAACTGACGGAGCATAAATCCTTCTTTTATTTTCATATTCGCTATAGCCTTTCCGCCCACAAACATTCAAATAAAATACCTGCATTCCTACTGTGGGCGAATAAGGCTTAAGGCGATATCGTTCGTTGCCGATTTGCGGCAAACTGTACGTACAATATAAATCTATATTAGTGTGATATTTCACACTGTACCTTTTATGATTTTGTTATACGCTGTGACAGCCGCGTCGTCGTCCATATTGACCCTGAGGTCGTAGCATTTTACCTGGGATATAAAGCCGTCGAGCAGTTCGAGCAGGTTGCCCATAAGCTCCGGCTGGGAGGGTCGGACTGTCTGGTTGAGGGCTTTTGCTATGACGGAGGCGGTGTCGATATCTCCGATATAGTTCGTCTCGCTCCTCGACAGGAAGCACAGAGCGTATGCCGGCACACGGATGTCGGCTCCCAGTCCCTCCTTACCCTTCCACGGGGTGCCGTAGACATAGAACCTGCCGTCTACGCGGCGGATAATCGGCTTATCATCGTTGATTACGGTGACCTCATTGGGGAAGTTTTTGAGCCAGAGGCTGCGGTGAGTGCTTTTGCCGGTGCCGCTGCGAGCGGTAAACATTATCGCCTTGTCGCCGACAGCGATGGACGAACAATGGAAGAAAAACGCGTCGTAGTCGCGCATAACGCGGTAGATATACTTTCTGTACACGGCGGTGCTCTCGTACATCGGGTCACTCAGGTCGTGAGGCGAGAGCTCGCGCTCACGGGCGATGTCCTCGTCGGTTATTTCGAGCGCAAAGAGGGATTCCTCGCTGTCGTCAGCAAGGAACTCCTTCATAATATTATATGTATACCGATATTTAAGATTTACGGTAAACACTATATCCGCGATTTTGTACTTAAATATCATGGCTGATAAATCTGGTGGCCCCAACCGTCATCGGTTTTCGGAGTTGCTGTAGTGGTGGGCTCGGTCACGGTTGTAGGAGCCTGAGTAGGCTTCTCGGTAGGTTTCTGTGTAGCCGGCTCGGTAGTCTCGGTTGTGGTTTCGGTAGCTGTTTCCGTAGTTGTCTCGGTAGCTGTTTCGGTCGGCTGTTCTTTAATCGGGAGGGACTTGTAGTAATCAGCCAGGAAGCGCTGGATCACGGTTGCGTCCTTTACGTTTACAGAGCCGTTGAGGTCAACGTCGGAGGTCTCCATATAATGGTCGGGCTGTGAAACGAGCAAGGCGGCTACCTTCTGGATAAGGGTAGCGTCCTTTATGTTAACCTTGCCGTCGAGGTTGGTATCTCCGGGAATAACCTTATCAGCGGCAAAAACTGTAAATGCCGAAACAGCGCAAGCGCTGAGCATTAATACAGCTAAAACCGCGGCGATAAGTCTGGGTTTTTTCATATATATACGTCCTTTCATTATTAGTTGTCAGTGGTCAGTGGTCAGTGATCAGTGAATGTCGGGTAGACAGGATTGATATATCATTACACTTTTATGCCCGACAGAATTGCTTTAGCTCGTCATCCTGAGCGGTCGCGAAGCGAATTTCGCGTCAGCGAAATAGCCGAAGGATCCCCTTCCTCTATATAACGGTAAGACGATGAGGTTTCCTTTGAAGCTGCTGTCCGCACGATCGCTGCTGATTACTGCAAATCCTTGAAGTCTATCTCGACATTGTCCCTGATAACCTCGGATTCTCCGGAATTGTTCTTTGACGTATTCGACTTGATAACACTTACGCCGGAGCTTTTGGATTTGCTCTTGGATTTGCTCTTGGATGTACTTTTGGCAGTACTCTTGCTGACACTCTTGGATGTGCTCTTGCTGACACTCTTGGATGTGCTTTTGCTAACGTTTTTCGATGTGCTATTGGATGTACTCTTGCTTACGCTTGTACTTTTGGAGGCACTCTTGCTTACGCTTTTGCTAGTATTATCCGAGCTGCCGGCAGACTTTGAGGCAGTGCTCTTTTTGCCGGAATCGGACTTTGTATCGGCGTTCGCGACAGTAGTAGCTTCAACGCCGGAAGCCTCGGCCTTGGTCTCGGCAACGGTAGCTTCTTCGGTTGCGGCTACGGCAGATTTCTCGGCAGCGGTTTTTTCCGCCTGACCTGAGCCGCAGGATGCCGCGAATGAGGCGATAAGCGCCGCCGCGGCGAATATGGAAATAAATCTCTTCATAGGTACACTTCCTTTTTTAATACTTTACCATTTTGATAATACAACATAACAGGAAAAAAATCAATAGATTTTTTTAAACAATTGTCCATAGACATTCGTACGCTGACGGCGCCCAAATGTCGGGTGTTAAAGTGTTATTGTTTTGCAGCGTTACAGAGCAGTTTCCTATAAAGCAAAGAAAAGTGTGCCGAAGCACACTCTTCCTACTTATCCCCGGCCAGACCGAGGAGATATTTTCCGTAATCGGTTTTTTCGAGCTCTTTACCGAGCTTGCGAAGCTGTTCGGTTGAGATATAGCCCTTGCGCCAGGCAATTTCCTCGATACAGCTTACGTATAGTCCCTGCATCGACTGGATCGTCTGGACAAACTCCGCGGCTCCGAGGAGACCGTCGGGTGTACCGGTGTCGAGCCACGCCATTCCCCTGCCGAGGCGCACAACATTGAGCTCGCCGTTTTCGAGATAGATACTGTTTACGGACGAAATCTCGTACTCGCCTCTTGCCGAGGGCTCGATTGACTTTGCGTACTCGACAACCCTGTTGTCGTAGAAGTAGAGTCCCGGCACCGCGTAGTTGGACTTTGGAACTTCGGGCTTCTCCTCGATGGAGATAGCCTTGCCGTTTTCGTCAAACTCGACAACGCCGAAGTCACGCGGATTCTTTACGGGATAGCCAAACACCGTGGCTCCCTTATCGTTATTCTTAGCTTTAAGCAGCATATTGGGGAAGTTCTGACCATAGAACACATTGTCGCCGAGAATCAGGCACACGCTGTCGTCGCCGATAAAGTCCTCGCCTATTACGAACGCCTGGGCAAGTCCGTTAGGCTCCTTCTGGACCCTGTACTCCAGCTTGATTCCAAGGCGCGAGCCGTCGCCGAGAAGGTTCTGATACAAAGGAGTATCGCGCTCGGTAGAGATTATAAGAATCTCGCTGATTTCGGACAGCAGAAGTATCGACAGCGGATAGTAGATAAGCGGCTTGTCGTATACGGGCAAGAGCTGCTTGGACACATTCTGGGTCATCGGATAGAGTCTTGTGCCGGAGCCTCCGGCGAGAATAATACCTTTCATATGGTTTTCCTCCTAGAAAATTCTGTAGTCAACGTAGTTAGCTGAGCTTGTATGTGTAAACATATATAAAATGAGGATTACACAGGGAATTATCAGGGCTGTGCGTATCCACAGGAGCAGACGCCAGTTTTTGTCCTCGCCGACCTTGAGCTTGGTTTCTTTGTCGGGATGATTAAAGAACACAATCAGAACTCCGCACACACACGCCACTCCGGCAAACAACGGCTGGAAGAACTCGATGAGCTCGTTCTTCTCGACAGCGAGCGCGTACAGGCTCTCGAAATAGTCGGTCTTTGTATAGTCTACCTTGTACCCCAGCGCGCCCTGAATCAGCGAGTTGTTGACGGATTTCAGCTTGAACAGGCTGGAGCCGCGCATTACAAGCTTCATCAGCAGTCCCGCCGACATAAGCGTGTCGAGAGCGATGTTATAGAACAACAGGTTGCTCTTTTGTACCATTGTTATATAGAAGAACGGGATGATAACCGCGAGCCTGTAATATGAGAACGGCGACAGAAGCACATAACAGAAGTAGGTCAGCGTTACCGTATAGATTACAAACTCACCGAAATACTTTGTATCTTTTACCGGTGATTCGCGGTTAAAGTCACGGGTGTACACATACAGATAGATAACCACAAGCGACATCGCGAAGAACGATACTCCGCCGAATGAGGTGTTGACATTAGCCGGGAACATCTGCTTGAGCATATTAGTGGAGGGTCCCAGCGTCATAGATTCTTCGTACATCGGCGCGCCCTTGAACAGAAGCTTTTGCAGCACAAGTCCGACAGAACAGAACGCCGCCTTCATCAGGATTCGCCAAATCTTCTTTTCGTACAGCATTATAACCGCCAGAAACGCAAGCAGGAAGAACGGCTTTATCGCGATAGCAAGCGTCGACCAGACTATAAACGCGACGCGCTTGTTGCGAATCATACAGTAGATTCCGATTACCGACGCGGTAATCATCAGGATGTCGTTTTGTCCGGCGTAGCATACTGTGATATAGATATATATCGAGCTTGTGGTAAGGAACGCCGCCATCATCGACTTTGCCCTGTCACCGGTCAAAAAGTAGGTGATCTTCTTTGTATAGATAACCGTCACCACCGACAGCACAACGAGGAAAGACTTAGCGTAAGCGAGCATAAGGGGGCTGTCGACAATCGGTTTGCCAAAGAACCGCTGGATGATCCAAATCGGGATGTTCCATATTGACCACGGCAAAACCGACAGAAGCTCGCTGCCCATATACTGGTGCTGAACATGATAGATATTCTGCGCGCTGAACTCGTAGAGATGTCGGATATTGCTGTCCATTATAACGTCCCATACGTTGGTAGACCATACGGTGAGGCTTATCATATCCACATACGCGGTAGAAGCAAACACCAAAAGTCCGGTAGCAATAGCGAAAATCCACTCCGCAAGCCAGATTTGGTCTGAACGATATTTTTCCAAAAAAGCGTTTTTTAGTTTCATAATTACCTCGATATAAATCAGTACTACTATGTACCCCTTTTTAAAGGGGTCAAAATTGATAACGCGCAGCGTTCAATTTTGGGGGATTACGTATGTGCTTGTACAAGGTTGCAAAGGAATCCGTAAAAGCATCCATTTAAGGGGTGGAAATTGTTACACGCTTGCGTGTCAATTTCCGGGGATTACGTATGTGCTTGTACAAGGTTGCAAAGGAAACCGTAAAAGCATCCCTTTTTAAAGGGCGATTCCCCTGCTAGGGGAAATGTCTGCGCAGCAGACAAAAGGGTTGCCGTCTCCCGCTAGGGAAGGAAATTGTTACTCCCCTGCTAGGGGAAATGTCTGCGCAGCAGACAAAAGGGTTGCCGTCTCCCGCTAGGGAAGGAAATTGTTACACGCTTGCGTGTCAATTTCCGGGGATTACGTATGTGCTTGTACAAGGTTGCAAAGGAATAAAGGGCTGGAATTCTTGCCCTCAGGGCGTAGCAGGGGATTAGTCAGCGAAGCGGTCATACAGAGCGTGTTGCACCGCAAACTAAAGCTAATCAATGCAATCTACACTGAATTTCGAAATCTATCTCCGAGCAAACCCCGTCAAAATTCCTCATCACCTCGACATTATCAAATCTGATAACATCGACTCCGAGCTTATTAAGCTGAGATGTACGATTAGCATCATTATTCTTCCTGTGGTGTTGTTCACCGTCAAGTTCAATTGCGAGCCTCGCCTTAAAGCAGAAGAAATCCACGATATAGTCTCCTATGACTTTTTGAGCCTGAATCTTTACAGGATAATCCTTTAGATAGTCAAACCACAAGTGTTTTTCTTCCTTGGTCATATTTTTGCGAAGTTTCCTTGCGTTATAAGTAAGTTCGTGATTATGAATTATCAACTCAAGCCTCGCTCTGTCGGGAAGGTCTTCTCTGAAGCCTTGTACAAGTACATACGTCATCCCCCAAAATTGAACGCTGCGCGTTATCAATTTTGACCCCTTTAAAAAGGGGTACTCGGTTGCGAATTGCGAATTAGAAACATCCTCCCAGCGAAAAAATCGCTATTCCCGCGAGGATGAGCAGCATTCCGATAACCTTTTTAACCGTAAACTTTTCTTTGAGAAATATATATCCCAGCACCGCCACGAACACATATCCCGCGCTCTCCAGTATCGGACCGGCCGAGACGTCGACGTATTTGTAGCAGTACATTGTAATCATCATTGAGCAGAAGAACATCGCGTACGCCGCGATAACAAGCGGATTGAGATATTCTTTCAGCTTATTGTCATAGGTTTTGTCCGCGCTTTTCTTGAGCAGTATCTGTGAGGCTGAGGATATCAGCACCGAGCCGAGAAATACGCAGGAGAATATCATCGCCATATTATTCATTACTCGACACCACCAATACAACTCCGGGGAAAACAATCAGCGAACCGACGATTTTGTACCATGTAATCGCGTCGCCCAGGAAGAGAGCTCCCCACAACATTCCCCATACTATACATATAGCCTTGTTGGTAAACGCGACGGTGAGGGGCAGTTTTTTTAGCACCTGCTGCCACAAAATGGCGTATATCCCCAGGAACATCACCGCCAGTCCCGCAAACATTATGAATCCCCACGACAAAAACTCGTGAGTAAACGCGAGCTTCATAAACACTCCTACAAAGGAGTAAAGCAAAAGTATGAAGTGCAGAACCGCAAAGGTCTTGAAGTCAAACTTACTTTTCATCTTTCTTTTCTCCGCCAACCGTGCGCCTGATAACATACTGCGGCGAGCGGTTGATACTCAAATAAATCCTGCCGACATACTCGCCGACCATTCCCAGAATCAGCATTACCATTCCGCCCAGGAAGAGCATTACCGCCATAGTAGAGCTGTAGCCCACAGGCGACAACGGGTGGATGAACACCTTGTTGATAATCACGTAGATTCCGTACAGGAATCCGATCGCCGCGGTGATAAAGCCGATAACGGTAGCCACTCTCAGCGGTTTTACCGAGAACGCGGTGAAGCCGTTGATCCACAAAAGCAGAAGCTTCTTGATTGTATAGCCGGAGGTACCCTCCAGCCTCTCGCGGTGGTGAACCTCGACATTTGTAACCTTGTTGGTCGCGCGCAGAAGTAGTCCGCTGATGTAGGGATAGGGGTTTTCGTAGCGCAGTATTTCGTCAACAACATAGCGTTTGCAGGCGAAATAGCTCATAATCTTTAGCTTTTTGGGCTTGCCGATAAGCACCTGAGCCATTTTGTCGTTGACCTTGCTACCAAAGTTGCGGAAGCCCGAATGCATCTTGTTCTTATACTCGGCAAACACAAGGTCGAATTCGTCGCCGAGTGTGTCGATAAGCTTGAACATCTCGTTTGCGGGAGTCTGGCCGTCGTCGTCGAGTCCTACTACTATATCGCCCGTAACACGGCTGAATCCGGCCATAATCGCCGAATGCTGGCCGAAGTTCCTTGAAAGGTCGATTCCGGTCACACGCGGATTTTGCCGCGCGATCTCGGTGATTTTGTTAAAAACTCCGTCCGGCGAGCAGTCGTTTATAAGTATAACCTCGTAGTCATACCTGCCGTCCGAGGTCACGGTCTCGTGGATTTCGTCGATAACCGAAGCGATTGTATTCTCCGACCTGTAGCAGGGAATTACAAATGATATCTTTTGCATACTGATCTCCTCTTAACTGTCAATTGTTCTCCCACTCATCCTTTAGTATAGCCATAAAAACCATATCATAACCGACGCCGTCGATGATGACGTCCTGCCTGAACTTGCCTTCGTACTTAAATCCCGCGTTTTCGTAGCTTTTGATCGCGCGCGGATTTTTGGCGAATACACGCAGGAACACGCGGTTCATATCCATTTCGGAGAATGCGTAGTCCAGCGCGAGCTTGGCGGCAGCCGAGCCGATACCCTTGCCGCGGCAGCTCTCCTCGCCGATAAAAATACCGTATTCACACTTTTTGTTCTGTCTGTCTATATCGCGGAAGTACACCGAGCCGACATCGGTACCTGTCTCGGTGTCGGTGATGATAAACTGAACCACGTCGCCGGTCATTATCCTTTCGTGATACCATTTCAGGTGGCCTTCCTCGGTAAGAGGAGTGCGGTAAATAAACTGGTCTACAACCGACGGAGCGTTGCGCCAACGCACTACCATAGGCGTGTCGGCTTCTGTAATTTTTCTGATTGTTACGTTGTTGTTCATATGAATCCTCTTTTTTTTGTGGTTAGTGGTTAGTGGTTAGTGGTTAATGGTTAGTGGTCAGTGGTTAGTGGTCAGTGAATGTCGGGTAGATAGAATTGTTAAATCATTACACTTCTGTGCCCGACAGAATTTGTATGCGCTTCGCGCGGCTGAATTATCAGAAAGGTTTGGCAGAACCGTAATATGCTTCCCCCTCACGGGGGAAGTGTCAGCGAAGCTGACGATAGGGGTGTTCGCCGTAAGGCGACAGGCTTAAGCAGAACGTCATCTAAGGGGAATTTTTCACCCCTATCGACCAAATCGCAAGCGATTTGCCCACTTCCCCCGTGAGGGGGAAGCTTATTCCTGCCTCCATCAAACCTCGCTCTATAGGAATCCTCATCCCCAAAAATCGAGCCCTTTGGGCTAACGATTTTTACCCCTTTGAAAAGGGGTACTATTTGGTTTTATTTAAAAAACTCGCAAACCTTCTCGATAATCAAATCGCTTTCCTTTTCCTCCAGTCCATAGAACATCGGCAGTCTGACGAGTCTTTCGCTGAGGTTGGTTGTGTACTTGTCCTCGCCGTGGAATCGGCCGAACTTTTGTCCTGCCTCGGCGCTGTGGAGCGGCACATAGTGGAACACAGCCATTACGCCGTTTTCCTTTAGATACGAGATAAACTTTGTTCTTGTATCGAGGCTTTCGGTAATCAGGTAGTACATATGGGCGTTGTGCTTACATTCATCCGGTATAATCGGACGGCGTACCGCGCCCTTTTTCTCAAGCAATTCGAACGCGTCGTGGTACTTCTGCCACGAAGCGAGCCTGTCGTTGTTTATCTTATCCGCCTCTTGGAGCTGAGCCCAAAGGTAGGCGGCGTTCATATCGCTGGGAAGATAGGACGAGCCGTAGTTTACCCAGGTATACTTGTCAATCTGTCCGCGCAGGAAACGGCTGCGGTTTGTGCCTTTTTCGCGCAGGATTTCGGCGTCGGGGATTTTGCTTTCGTCCTTGATAAGAATCGCTCCGCCCTCGCCCATACTGTAGTTTTTGGTCTCGTGGAAGGAGTAACATCCGTAGTCGCCTATTGAGCCGAGCGCTCTGCCCTTGTACTCGGACATAACGCCCTGAGCGGCGTCCTCGACAACAGCGAGGTTGTGACGCCTTGCGATATCCATTATAGTATCCATCTCACAGCCGACTCCGGCATAGTGGACGGGTACGATAGCCTTTGTCTTGTCGGTAATTGCGTCCTCGATAAGCTTTTCGTTGATATTCATAGTGTCGGGGCGGATATCGACGAATACGATCTTTGCGCCTCTGAGCACGAAGGCGTCGGCAGTAGACACAAAGGTAAACGAAGGCATAATAACCTCGTCGCCGGGCTTTATATCCAGCAGCAGAGCCGCCATCTCGAGCGCGTGAGTACAGGATGTGGTAAGCAAAGCCTTGGCTGTGCCGGTTTTGTCCTCAATCCACTCGTTACACTGCTTGGTAAACGGTCCGTCGCCGCAGATTTTCTGATTTTCGACGGCCTGTCGGATGTAGTCAAACTCTGTTCCCAAAAAAGGAGGTCTGTTAAAATTAATCATACATATTTCCTTTCTTACATTCAAATTGATATTTTGACGCAATTTTACATTCTATAACACTATACATTATATTATATAGTATTTCAAAAGTCAATAAACCTAGACACTTTTGTTATTAAGGAATTGGATTATATCTAAGTTTAAGCGAGCCAAAACGGGTCCCCCCTTTTTGTTAAGGGGTAAAAACCGTTAGCCCAAAGGACTCGATTTTTGGGGATGAGGATTCCTATAGAGCGAGGTTTCTTTAACACCGTAGGGAATGGGCTCCGACCCATTCCGTTATTGGTATTAACGTTGACTTTTCCGCCTTTGGCGGAAGAAAACCTCGCCAACATAGCTGTACCGCGCCTCGGAACGGCACGGAGGCCGTTCCCTACAAATGTAACATAAACCAAACTACTTTTTAGACAAACAGACCGGGCGGTAAATCCGCTCGGTTTTTTTATATCTAAATGTATAGACGGAGGATGTATGCGTTTTCTATAGACTATATAATGTAAATAATATATATATGTTTTTTTAGTTTATATAGTTTTAAGTGTTTTTATCTTACATCTTCCGAAAAACAACCTCTAACCTGCATAAACAGTGGTTTTTTTCGGTGTCGGATTATTCAATATCATCCGACACATCCGACACCTTTAATCTAATGGTTTATTAATTCTTTATTAACCGGAAGCAAATATGTTTTACATTTTTTCCCTTTCTTCCTCTCAATATCCTCGTTACTGTCGCTTAGCTTCTTCAAAATCCTGCCGACCTGCACCGCGCTGACGTTGCCGATGAAGCGGGCGAGCTGTGCCGGTCTGACCTCTTTCCAGTATTTTTTGTCTATCGAAAAGTCCAGCAGCTCCATTACCTCCGCCTCGTACTTCAGCTCACAGGAGTACTCGGTGTTTTTGCTTTCCAGCATTTTGCGCTCGTCGTCGGTAAGGCGAAAGCCTTCGGGGTTTTCCTTGTAGGTATGATACACCCAGCCCCACAGCTGCTTGAAGAACTCGTCGTCCGCGCCGAACAAAAACTCCTTGTCTATCTCGCCAACGCTGATTACCCAGTATCTTCGCGAGCCGGTGGTGTCGTTAAGAAACTGTTCGGGGTTTACCGTGCCGCACATACTTGTGGTACGCGCAAGCTCGCTCTCGGCGGCCGCATAGGGAAATCTTATCCTGTCCAGCGGACGGGTGATAAAGCTCTTTAACGCCGACTGCTCGCGCTTGAGGGTGGAGTCTATCTCGCCGAGCTCGCATATCCACGTTCCGACAGCCGAGATGACCGTGTCCTTGTTTTTGATGTCGATCACCGCGCCCTCGGAGAACCACTCGCTTTTCAGCGCAAGCCGCCTGAAAAACGACGTCTTGCCGCTTCCCTGTTTACCCTGCAACACCAGTACGCCCTCGGCAGGAGTGTTGTTTTCGACCGTATTATACGCCAGCGCCACGCACTGTATAAGCCATTTTCTCAGCAGGGTACGGTGGTAGTCCGAGCTGATGTCGAGCATAGCGCAGACGGTGTCAAAATACCCCTCGTCGTCGTTATCGTATTCCTCCAGCATATCGTGGATCGGGTTGTAGCGGTTGATGTCCGCAAGGTTAAAGAGGTACTGCTCGATCATCTTGGTACCCGAGCCCAGACCTGTGATTCCCTCGTTTTTGAGCTTGTCCAGGATCACGCTGGGCATAATCGAGAGTATGTTAGACCGCGAGTAGAGCTCATAGAGGCTGTCGCAGCCGTAGAACTCGATTTTTTTGGTGGCGAGGTTGAGCCTTACCTTTACGCTCAACTGCGACAGAGCGTGGGACACAGCGTCCTGGCTGAGCTTGTCGCTAATGCCTATTGTGCAGGACTTTGCCCTTTCCTCGCGCTCCAGCGCCTTGACAAACCTGCTCTTGACGCGCTGGGCATAAGCCATAGGAACAAAGATGTTCCTTAGCATTTCGTCCTCGACATCGGGGTCGTCGACAGAGGTGAGGAAGTCGATTACCGCCGAATCGCACACGTCCTCGCACGCCGTGATATAGGCATAGCGAAGCGAGTCGGTGTTGTATTCCTCGCCGTCGATACTGATTCTGCCGTCGTAGTCGTCGAATGTATCGGTGTATTTCTGATGTGACGAAAGCTTTGAGAGAGCCTCCGCCTCGTCGAGTTTATGCGCAAAAAACCTGCGCCAACTGTTTTTAGTCATAAAAAACCTCCGTAAATTAGTTTGAGGTATCCCTCTACTAACAGCTAAAAAACAGAGGAAATTGCGTAAAATAACGCAATTATTTGTAATATTTATGAAAATAAAGTTGTACGGTACATTGTAGGGAACGGCCTCCGTGCCGTTCCGAGGCGCGGTACAGCTATGTTGGCGAGGTTTTCTTCCGCCAAAGGCGGAAAAGTCAACATTAATACCAATACATTCGTTGTCACGCCTTTGGCGTGAGGTTGTTTCCGTATACGGACGCCTTACGTATCTTCACCATATAGTACCCCTTTTTAAAGGGGTAAAAATCGTTAGCCCAAAGGGCTCGATTTTTGGGGATAACGTATGTGTTTGTACAAGGCTTCAAAGAAAAACTTGCTCTATGCGACCGCTTCGCTGCCTCATCCCCCGAAATCAAAGATTTCGACCCCTTTAAAAAGGGGTACGGTACATTGTAGGGAACGGCACGGAGGCCATTCCCTACAATATAAAGAAAAGCGTGCCTTTGCAGGCACGCTTTTCCTTACTTATCTTATTCTTATCTTATTCTTACTTAACGAGCTTAAAGAGTTCGTCTCTTGTCAGCTTGCTGTTTCTGGATATTTCGTCGTTGGGGATTACGCGGAGGACTTTTCCGTTGTAGCGCGATACGAGCACGCTTGACTTTTTGCCGTCGATTTCGACAAATTCCTCGGTGTAATTCTCGTCGAGCGGAACCTGCTTGTCAAGCTTGAACTTCTCGGTGAGCGAGCCTGTGGGACAGAGCTGTACGCAAAGTCCGCAGTTATTACACTTAGTCTCGTCAAGCGGCAGCGAGAACGCCGGGCTTACGTCGGTCTTAAAGCCTCTTCCCATAAGTCCGATAGCGTGGATGTCCATTACCTCGCGGCACGACCTTACGCACAGTCCGCACAGAATACACTTCGACGTGTTGCGCTCGATAAAGGCGTTCTCGTCGTGAGAATATTTCTGGGGCATTTCGCCCTTGAAGCGGTCGGGGCTGATGTCGTAGCGCTGAGCAACCTTGAGCAGCTTACACTTGTAATACTCGCGGCAGCCGCACTCAAGACAGCGGTTAGCCTCTGCCTTGGCCTCGTCCTCGGTGAATCCGAGGCTTACCTCGTCAAAGTTCTTGTTGCGAACCTCAGGATCCAGAACCTTGGGGTTGATTCTGCTCTGCTTTTCGCGGTCGGAGTAGTCGATAGTGCTTTCGTCACGCTTGCTGATATAGGGCACGCGTGTCTCGACGTTGATATCGTTAAGATAGGCGTCCACAGCCTTTACACAGCGGTCAGCCTCGCCGATAGCCTCAATAGCTATGGAAGCGCCGCGGTTGGTGGCGTCGCCGATAGCGAACACGCCGTCAATGCTTGTGGTAAAGAAGTCGGGGTCGGCCTCGATATTGCCTCTCTCGTTGAGCTTTAGCTCCTTGACGTCGTCCTGTACGAGCTTCTGGCCGATTGCGAGGATTACGCTGTCGACAGCGATTTCCTCGGTCTTGCCCTCTACGGGTACAGGTCTGCGTCTTCCGGACGCGTCAGGCTCGCCGAGCTCCATAATCTGGAGTGTTATCGACTTGACCTTGCCGTCCTCGCCGTTGAAAGACAGAGGATTTGTGAGGAATTTATAGGTTACGCCCTCTTCCTCTGCCTCGCGGATTTCGAGCTCGTCGGCAGGCATCTCGTTACGGGTACGTCTGTAGACTACGTACACCTCCTTGGCGCCGAGTCGAACCGCGGTTCTGCAGGCGTCCATAGCGGTGTTACCGCCGCCGCAGACGGCTACTCTCTCGCCGATTTCGGGAGGATTGCCCTTGATTACGCCGCGCAGGAAGTCGATTCCGCCGTATACGCCGTCGAGCTCCTCGCCCGGAGTGCGCATCGAGCTGGACTTCCACGCTCCGACAGCCACGATCACGGCGTCGTTGTCGGCTTTAAGGGACTCTACGGTAAAGTCCTTGCCGAGCTTTACGTTATTAACAAGCTTTACGCCTGTTTTCTCTATAATTGCGATTTCCTTGTCAAGCACTTCCTTGGGAAGTCTGTACTGCGGAATACCGTAGCGGAGCATACCGCCCATCTTGTCCATCATATCATACACGGTCACGCTGTGGCCGAGCTGGGCAAGGTAGTACGCGGATGTAAGTCCCGCGGGACCTCCGCCGATGACGGCTACCTTCTTGCCTGTAGCGGGCTTGACCTCGGGAACATAGCTGTCCGAGTTCAAATCCATATCGGCGGCGAAAGCCTTTAACTGAGCTATATTGATAGGCTCCTCGACATTCTGTCTGCGGCAGGCCTTCTCGCACGGATGAGGACAAACTCGTCCGATCGAGGCAGGAAGCGGAATCTTGTTTTTAATAAGCTTGAGAGCCGCGTCGTACTCGCCGTTGGCGATAAGTCCGACATAGCCCTGGCAGTCGGTACGAGCCGGGCAGTTGAGCTGGCAGGGAGCCACACAGTCGCCGTCGTGGGCGGACATAAGAAGCTCCATAGCGATTTTCCTGGACTGAACCACGCGCTCGCTCTCGGTGTTTACAACCATTCCCTCCGACACCTTGGCGGAGCAGGAACGCAGAAGCTTGGGGATTCCCTCGGCCTCTACCACGCACAGTCCGCAGGCGCCGTATACCTCGACAGCCTCGTCATAGCACAGTGTGGGGATATAGATATCCGCAAGTCTCGCGGCCTCAAGGATGGTGGAGCCTTCGGGGGCCTGGACAGCCTTGCCGTTAATTGTAAGATTAATCATTCTTCACCCTCCTTATTCCTTTACAATCGCGCCAAACTTACAGCTTGAGTAACATTTGCCGCACTTGATACATTTGTCGGTGTTGATAGTATGAGGATTCTTGACGGTACCTGTGATAGCGTCAACCGGACAGTTCCTCGCGCAGAGGGTACAGCCCTTACATTTATCCTCAACAATTCTGTATTCGATAAGGTCGGAGCACTCGCCGGCAGGACATTTATTGTCCTTGATATGAGCCTCGTACTCGTCACGGAAATATTTTATGGTAGTCAGTACCGGGTTTGGAGCTGTCTGGCCGAGTCCGCACAGCGCGCCGTCCTTGATAGAATAGCACAGCTCCTCGAGCAGCTCGATATCGCCCTCTTTGCCCTCGCCCTTGGTGATGCGGTCGAGCATTTCGAGCATACGCTTTGTACCGATACGGCAGTGGATACACTTGCCGCAGCTCTCCTTGGCAGTAAAGTCAAGGAAGAACTTGGCCATACCCACCATACAGGTGCTCTCGTCCATTACAACCATTCCGCCGGAGCCCATAATTGCTCCTGTGGCGCCGAGCGCCTTGTAGTCGATTACTGTGTCGATAAGCGACGCGGGGATACATCCGCCGGACGGACCTCCCATCTGGACAGCCTTGAACTCCTTGTCGGTTTTCATACCGCCGCCGATATCGAAGATTACGTCGCGCAGGGTCTTGCCCATAGGAATCTCTACGAGACCGGAGCGCTTTACCTTTCCGGTTACGGCGAACACCTTGGTACCCTTTGAGCCTTCTGTGCCCATAGCCGCGAATGCCTCGCCGCCGTTGTTGATGATCCAGGCGATGTTGGCGAAGGTCTCAACATTGTTGATGTTGGACGGCTTTCTCCAGAATCCGGACTGCGCAGGGAACGGAGGCTTGAGCCTCGGCATACCCCTGTGACCCTCTAAGCTTTCGATAAGCGCGGTCTCCTCACCGCATACGAAGGCTCCGGCTCCGGCCTTGATCATAAAGTCACAGCTAAAGTCGCTGCCAAAGATGTTGCTGCCGATAATGCCCTCGGCCTTGGCCTGTTCGATAGCGTTAGTCAGACGCTTAATAGCGAGCGGATACTCGGCGCGCACATATACTACGGCGTGCTTTGCGCCGATTGCGTAAGCGCCGATGAGCATACCCTCGATAAGGTTGTGAGGGTCGGACTCGATAACGGCTCTGTCCATAAACGCGCCGGGGTCGCCCTCGTCGGCGTTACAGATGAGGTATTTTTCGTCGCCCTCGCTCTGACGCGCGGCGTTCCACTTGAACCATGTCGGGAATCCCGCGCCGCCTCGGCCGCCGATACCGGAGGTCTTGACAACGTCGATAACCTCCTCGGGGGTCATCGAGAGAGCTTTTTTGAGCGCCTTGTATCCGTCGGCGCCGATATATTCTTCAATCTTCTCAGGGTTGATGATTCCGCAGTTGCGCAGAGCGATTCTGGTCTGCTTTGTGAGGAACTCGCTGTCCTCGTCGGATACGGTGAGACTTTCTATCTTGGAGAAGTCGCCGGTCTCGACGTAGTCGGCGATAGCCTGAGCGTCGTTTTCCGATACCTTTACGAGCCTGGTGAGCTTGTCGCCGTCGTAGATGTCGACAATCGGCTCAAGGTAGCACATACCGATACATCCTGTGATGGAGATATCGTCCTTGTTTATATTGGTGTTAAGAAGGGCTTTTCTCACCTTTTCGGCGCCGGCGGCGATACCGCAGGAGCCCTGACCGATAACTATTCTCATTGTGCCGCCTCCCTTAGCTCTTTAAGAATCTTCTTTGTCTTGTCGGGCGTAAGGCTGCCGTATGTATCCTCGTTAATCATCATAACCGGCGACAGCGAGCAGCATCCGAGACAGGCTACGCATTTAAGCGAGAAAAGTCCGTCCTCGGTAGTTTCTCCGTCGTCGATACCGAGCTCGTCCTTGATCGTCTGGAGAATAAGCTCGGACGAGTTAACGTGACAGGCGGTACCCTGACAAAGCATAATGAGGTATTTTCCGACAGGCTCGAACCTGAACTGAGTATAGAATGTGCCCACGCCCATAATCTCGGATGTGGCTATACCGGTTTTTTCGGAAATAAGCTCGATGGCCTCTTTCG
The DNA here is from genome assembly GCA_902787145.1 of uncultured Ruminococcus sp. GTDB lineage: Bacteria > Bacillota > Clostridia > Oscillospirales > Acutalibacteraceae > Ruminococcoides. Next base: position 5,462 of record CADAEZ010000055.1, on the reverse strand, counting down.
GGAGATACCCGTAAATATCCTGTGTTTGCTGTAAAATGGTGATAAGACTACCCTTGACCGAGGCGTACTTGTCGAGCACGCCGTCAATAAGAGAAAGGTCGACAATCTTATTATTCATTTACAAACCTCCAATCCCAGTAATAATCAAATTTACCCTATTGTATATCATAATATCACAAATGAAAGATTTTATCAATAACTTGCAAATAAAAAAATCATTGAAATAACGGAGGTTTTGTCTGTAATTTTTGGAAAATGTGGTAAGTAAGAATTGAGAATTGAGAATTGAAAATTGATAATTTTGGTCGTGCAGACAGCGGCTGCTGTGAGAAAAGACCGTTTCCCGACCGGATTGGTAATTAATAATTGAATCAAACGGACAGAAAAAACCGGCAGACAAAGGATTCTCACATAAACCTTTTGTCTGCCGGTCGTAATCGCAAATTATCAGTCTTTATCCGCGATATGTACCACAACGTAGTACACAATACTGCCCTTGTAGGTGAATATGATATCGTAATCGCCGGAGTCAGACTTCTTGTCCGATACCGAAGCGCGGAAATTCGGCATATCCTCATCGGCGGCTCTGAACCGCTCGATAAACGCCGATTCCTCCTTGAGCTCCTTAGCGCTCATCCCGCGGTACCGGGAGAACGCCCTGTGCTTAAGGCACAAGGTCTTGACGTCCTCGGCGTCATCATTGCGATAGTCTGTGTCTATAAAAAAGGAGATTTTCTCGTTGAGTACAAAGTTGCTGCGGATTCCGTATGTATCAGGCAGGCGGCCGTTCTTTTCTTCATCGGTAAGGTTGCCGTCGAGCCTGAGGCCGTCTATCCTGAACGGCGTGCCGTCGTTGACAGTTACAAGCTTGCCGAGTACGAAGCTGTCTTCCGCCGCCGCGGTCGAAACGATGTTGGAATCTTTTTCGTCGCTGCCTGTCTGACCGGTCGGATTTGAGCCCTGCGCTCCCGAGGAACATCCGCACAGCAACACTGCCGCTATAATGCACATTACGGCAATCAATCTAAGCTTCAAATCATTCACTCCCATATTTCTGTGATTTATGCTTTAATTATATACTAAGCTAAAGCGATAGTCAAGAAAATTATGTAAATAATAGATAATTTTTTCATATAATTATATGCATATTGCACGATTACATCTTGAACCCACACAGAAACAATAGATTTTAGCAGGGTAACAGCAGCCCCTGTGGTCTAAAAAAGAAAACTCCAAGATTCTTTCGAACCTTGGAGTATATAGATAACGTAATTTTATCTCTTGGAGAACTTTTCAAACGCAAAGATTGGCTTGTTTACAGGGCTTTTGCTCTGCTTTGTTGCTTGTATGTTACTAATGTACAACTCTGTTTTGCAGCTTTTTACTTCAAATTACCGTACAACACAACAATATGAGTATGCATTATTCAATTGGAATATTCCCATTGCAAACAGAATATACTAATACTGTAGTAACGTCAGCGTAGCGAGATGATATGCATTTAATTTACTGAGGATAGGTCGTTTACTCAGTAAATAACGACCAGCAAGGGCAGGACTTGCAAGCGAGATGATATGCATTTAATTTACTGAGGATAGGTCGTTTACTCAGTAAATAACGACCAGCAAGGGCAGGACTTGCACGTTACTACTTCTTTTGATTCTTATGTTTTTGCCTTTCGATAAGAAAGGCCTTTTTTGCGTTTGGATAAAACTTACTTTCAAGTTTATCGATGTTTTCTCTTGAATCTTTTCTTGTAATCAAACCATGTTTCACAATTCGATTAAGTAAATACTTTGAGATCATATCATTCGATTGATCCTTAAGTTTTATAGCATTTGCAACAAAACTAGGATCGTTATGATTTTGCTCTAAAAACATAAGATTCTCGATTTGATATGTAATTTCAGTATCATAATCAAATAACTCTTTGTTTCCTATAAACTGCAAAGTATTGTTTCCTATGGCATTTAGTGCCGGAATATAATATAGATTCAACAAAAGATTCATAGAGTATACTGCAAATGCTGATTTGACTTTTTCTTCAATCTCATATTCTCGAAGATCTGGTTTTTTGTTTGTAAAATATGGGAAAGTCTTTAATTCTCCAATAATATCATCGTAATTATCGTCAATAAACTTACCCCAGAACATAAAAATTCTATTTGGCAAGGTATAAAGAGTTTCAACGAGAGCTTTCTTTTCTTGTTTTGTAAGCAAATGTTCAAAACACGGAAGACTCTTTGATATTATTTGTAACAAAGATGTCATACGAATCAGTTGGTTATTAAACTTTTCAATATTACAATCATCCCAATCATAGACATCTTTTATTGTAAACTCTGTTAGCATACTTTCTTCTGCTATTTCTTCATTTTTTTGAATCTGTTTTTTCCCCTTTTCTTTTTTTATTGTACGTTCTTCGGGAAGCAAAGATTTGTTGTTTTGAAGAAAAGCTGGAATATTATTTGGAATTACTATTTCATCCCATGATGCATTTGCGCTGACAATATTAGTAATAAAAGATAATATATCTACGATTATATTTATCTCGTCTGTCAAATAGATTATAAACAATAGAATGTCTGTACAAATGTTAAAACACGCCTTGTTAATTACATCATTCATTGCTTCTTTGTCTTTTTTCCTAATGATTTCCTTTGCAACAAAATAGGCTAAAACACTTTTGTTTTGAAATCTGAATAATTCCCGACTATCAGGGGTATTGTTTATTATTTTTGCAGACTTTGCAATACAAATAACATCTTCTGTTTCAAACGAATATCCGTATACGCTATTATATTCACTAATAATTTTATCAATCTCCGCTCTTTTAATAGGATATGCTGTGTTAAAATGAATATAGTATGCAATTCTACTTAAGAATACATACATTAATTCAACAGTAAGACCTTTGATTCTATTATTCGTTTTTAATGCAAAATCTAATCTATTAGTTAAATTCGCTTCAAATACTTTACTGAATGAATTTGTTGTTTTGTAAACGGCTTCTCCAACATTATTCATGTAGTTTTCAGTTATTTGTATGATATAATATGGCTCTGGAGGTATAATACTTAGCTGGGTTTTAATCAAACGATCAACTTGTTCGACAATTTCTTCTATCTTATCAGGTGATTTATCTTTTGCTTTTGTTTTTACAACCGCATTTATTAGTTCTCGACGTTTGTGTCCCACCGGAGCTTTTATTTCGAATCTGGCTATTCCACCTTTGTCAACAAGGTTTATATTGCGAGGATCAAATTCTACTACTCTGGAAGTCGATAGAATAATTGTTCCAAAATAATTATCTAACGCATCAAGAAAATCATTTAAATTTATGCCATCTATATTTTCAAAATCATCAAAAATAAAAATACAATTGTTTTTATCATTTTGTTCGAAAGCCTGATATTTACTCTTATCGCTCCCATATATATCATAAAATAATGATTCAATCAATTTTTTTATGTTTTGTTTTTTGTTTTTACTTTTTTCTGCAATTTTATCCGCACTACCATAAATTACATAATAGTCTTGTGAAAAAGATAAAAACAGTTTTTTAAGTATTGTAGTTTTTCCTATATTACTCGCTCCGCTAATTATTGAGTAATTGCGCTTCAGTAATTCTTCTTTTAATTTTTCAATGGCCTCAATTTTATAATTGTCGTTATCATTCTCTCCGTGATACATTATTACTGGAAAAACATAATAATCGAAGCTTTCTTCAAAAATAAAATCTCTAAAGTCGTCGGTTATTTTTAAATCAGAAGTATTATGGGAAATAACATTTGATACAAGCTCATTATGCTCATATTGTTGTGCGTTCTCATTCCATTGGAATTTATGATATTTATATGATCCCTCACTAGGATATAAAAGACCTACGAAGTAAGATCCGCTTTTCCAATCCCCTTTATCGCACAAACACCCACAAGATTGAATAATTGTGTTTTTAGAATTAGAAAAAGATACATTTTTATCATAATTATAATGTTCATGTCCGTGAAAAAGAATATCGCTTTGTTTTATCAATTTATCTTCTATATCATTCTTTATTTTATCTCTATAAAAGTCCGGAGCATGATGCATAACAGTGGCTATAAAATCAACATCTTTTTCTGTTTGCAGACTTGAAATATTATTATCAGGTATATATAAAAGTCCCTTATACTGATCAAGAGTTGAAAAGATAGCATTATTTATTAAGTTAAATTGAATCTTATATCCATCAATATCAACAATTGTTTTGTAAGTATATATCTCTGAATTTTCAAAGCATTTATTATATTTTGAGAAAACATAGAATTCTCTTAGTTTTTTATGTTCTTCAATTTCAAGCTCTAAATATTTTTCAGCTTTTATGTCTTTTATCTTTAGAATTGCTGCACCGTGGTTAACATCATGATTACCCGGAACAACTATAACTCTATAATCGCATTGAAAAACAACCTTCAATTGCTTAATTAAGCTTCCCATTAGCTTACCTGCGTTTTTAAATTGAGTACGTTCACCCGATTGAGTTATATCTCCTGAAACAACTATAATAATAGCGCTAAATAAAGTTTTATAGCTTCTTAAAGAATCTACTATTTTTTTGATATGTTTATCACTTATATCTTTCTCATTGCGGATATGTATATCACTTAAATGTAAAAAAACAATAGGATTTTCAGCCATGAAGCATTCTCCTTAAATATAGATTTATTCTGAATAAAACACAGAATCCTTTAGTAAACCTATTTACAGTAGATTTTTAATGCATGTTTCATACCATACATGAGGAGGATAATTTGACGTGTACGCTTCACTAAACATATGGTATAAATGTTTATATTTCTTTTCGCTAGTAATAATAGTTTTCAATTCATCAGTCTGTAACGGAATAATCTTCATTCCATCTACACTCTTTGTGTAATCCTGCGTATCATAGAACGGCATATGCTTTCTTCCTCTGAAATCTGCGATAACATTTATATCAAGATAAGTTGTCGCAAAAACGCAATAGGAATTCAGATTTCCAGTTCTGATAAGATGTCTGCCCAAGTGTCTGGAAACAGGCTCCATTTCCATACGTCTTTGATTTGTGTTGTCGGCTAAAGTCGCTTCAAGCAAAAGTGTATGTGCCGGATAATACTCTGTTTCAGGATATTCATATACAATATCTGCTTCACCACCGGCGGCGTGCGTTTTGGGTAAAAGATCAGCGTCAAGGGACAATTTCATATAATCAAGAATCTTACCCTGTCTTTCGCTGATTTTATACCAGAGAATACCTAACACATATTCGAAGATAGTCGGAATGTCAGCGTTTTCCGTTACCATACTCTTTATTTCAGCATCGTTTCTAATTTCAAAATATCCGAGTAGAGTTACAATGATTTCATCGGTAAACTTCGTATCAATCAAATGCTGTAATCTACGATAGCGGTTATCCTCCAGCACATTTCTGGCTTCGCCTA